>CANFHS010000085.1 GCA_947446835.1 Bacteriovoracaceae bacterium | reverse complement strand
TGTCCATCAAGCGGCCCACCTTCATCACCTGCATCATCATCCTGATGCTGGCCGTGGGTTACCTCTGCATGCAGCGCCTGGGCGTGGACCTCTTCCCGGACGTCACCTTCCCCATCGTCACGGTGACCACCCCTTACCGAGGCGCGGGTCCGGCGGAAATCGAGACCCTGGTGTCCAAGCCTCTGGAGGACGAGATCGCCACCCTGTCGGGCATCAAGCGGCTGTCGTCGATCAACCGCGAGGGCGTCAGCACCGTGGTGGCCGAGTTTTCGCTCGAAACGGATGTCAAATACGCCGAACAGCAGGTCCGCGACCGCACAGGATCGGCCAAGCGCAAGCTGCCCGAGGGCATCGACGAGCCCATCATCCGTCGCATCGACCCCGCCGACCAGCCCATCGTCATCCTCTCGCTCAACGCCAACCTGCCCGAGGGCAAGCTCTTCGACGTGGCCGACCAGGTCATCCGTCCCAAGCTGGAGCAGACCCCGCAGGTGGGCCTGGTCGAAGTGCTGGGCGGCCGCAAGCGCGAGGTCCAGGTCACCCTGGACCGCGAGAAGCTGAACCGGCGCGAGATCTCGGCCTCCCAGGTGGCGGCCCGCCTGGCCACCGCGGGCGAGAACGTTCCCGCCGGCAAGGTCAACGAGGGCAAGCAGGAAACCGTGTTCCGCACCCTGGGCCAGTTCCATTCGCTCAAGGACATCGGCGACACCATCGTCAACTTCTTCGGCAACGACGTGCCCATCACCATCCAGGACGTGGGCACCGTGGTGGACACGCTGCAGGACGAAAAATCGCGCGCCTACGTGAACGGCAAGAAGTCGCTCTTCCTGTACGTGTTCAAGCAGTCCGGAGCCAACACGATCGCCGTGGTGGACCAGCTCAAGAAGCGCATCGGCAAGCTGAACGACGAGCTCGCCACCCGCGACGGCAAGCCCTCCGTCACCATCGTCCGTGACGGCAGCTGGTGGATCAAGATCAACGTCCTGGACGTCAAGGAATCCATCCTGATCGGCATCGCGCTGGCGGTGATCGTGGTGTTCTTCTTCCTGGGATCAGGACGCTCCACCATCATCACCGGCCTGGCGCTCCCGAACTCGCTGATCGGCGCCTTCATCCTGATGGCCCTGGCCGGCTTCACCATCAACATCATGTCGCTGCTGGCGCTGTCGCTTTCGGTGGGCCTGCTCATCGACGACGCCATCGTGGTGCGCGAGAACATCTACCGCCACATCGAGATGGGCGAAGCCCCCATCACGGCCGCCAAGAAGGGAACCGACGAGGTGCGCCTGGCGGTCATCGCCACCACCCTGACCGTCATCGCGGTCTTCGGCCCCGTGGCATTCCTGTCCGGCGTGGTCGGCCAGTTCTTCAAGCAGTTCGGCGCGACCATCTGCTTCGCCATGGCCATTTCGCTGTTCGACGCCCTCACCATCGCCCCCATGCTTTCGGCCTACTTCGCCGGCGCAAGCCACGCTTCCGAGCGGACCGGCGGGCTCTGGGGCAAGACCATCGGCCGCGCGCTCGAAGGCTTCAACCGGTTCCAGGACGGGCTGGAGCGCCGCTATGAGGCGCTGCTCAAGTTCACCCTGCGGCGCCCGCTGCGGGTGCTGGGCGTGTCGTTCGTCATCTTCCTGGGCTCGTGCGTCTCGGTGGCCAAGGTCAAGAAGACCTTCCTGCCCCCGCAGGAAGCCGGCGAATTCAGCGTGGCGCTGGACCTGCCTCCAGGCACCAGCCTGGACCGCATGAACGAGGTGAGCCGCAAGATCGACGAGACGATCCGGAAGAACTCCGAGGTGGAGCTCACCGCGCTGACCGTGGGCTCGCGCGAAGGCGAGGCCAACGTGGCCGACATCTACGTGCACCTCGTGCCGGCCAACCAACGCAAGACCAGCACCGTCCAGTTCAAGGACCGAGTCCGCGAGCAGCTCAAGCCCTTCGCGGCAGCCAACCCCAAGGTGAAGGACTACGACGCGGTTTCGGGCGGCCAGCGTCCGTTCAACCTGAACATCGTGGGGACCGACCAGGCCCTCCTGGAAAAGGTGGCCTCTGGGTACTATGACCGCCTCAAGAACGACCCGCGCCTGAAGGACGTGGACATCGACTTCCGCTCGGGCAAGCCCGAGCTGCAGATCGTGCCCGACAAGCAGCGCATGCAGCAGCTGGGGCTTTCGACGGTCATCGTGGGCCAGGAGCTCCGCACGCAGGTCGAAGGCGTCACCCCGGCGCGTTACCGCGAGGAAGGGCTGGAATACGACGTGCGCGTCCGCGTCCGCGAGGACCAGCGCAACCTGAAGACGGGCTTCGCCTCGATCCGCGTGCCCAACCTGAACCAGAGCCTGGTGAGGCTCTCGGACGTGGCCAAACCGGTCGAAACGGTGGGCCCCGCCAAGATCACCCGGCAGGACCGCGGTCGCTACATCAACATCAACGCCGACAACGCCCCGAACAGCGACCTGGGCGCCCTGCTGGCAGACATCAAGAAGTGGTCCGAAAGCGACCCCCAGCTGAAGCTCCCGCCCGGCATGCGCTATTCGACGCCTGGCCAGGCCGAGAACTTCCAGGAGCTGGGCTCGAGCATGGCCGTGGCCCTGGGCCTGGGCGTGCTGTTCATCTTCCTGGTGCTGGCTTCGCTGTACGAGTCGTTCGTGACTCCCTTCACCATCATGCTGGCCCTGCCCCTGGCCCTGTGCGGCTCCTTCGTGGCGCTGTTCATCGCCGACCAGTCGCTGAACATCTTCTCGATGATCGGCGCCATCATGCTGCTGGGCGTCTCGACCAAGAACTCCATCCTCCTGGTGGATTTCGCCAACCAGCGGGTGGCCGAGGGAATTGACCGGGGCCAGGCCATGATCGAGGCGGGACGCACGCGTCTTCGCCCCATCCTCATGACCACCATGGCGCTGATCGCGGGCACCCTGCCCATCGCCCTGGGCCTGAACGAGGCGTCCAAGCAGCGCACCTCGATGGGGGTGTCGATCATCGGCGGACTGGTCAGCTCGACCTTGCTGACCCTGCTGGTGGTGCCGGCCGCGTACAGCTACATCGACCGCTTCCGCGTCTGGTCCAATGCCTTCATGAAACAACTGTTCTCCGCCAAAACCGGGAAGGCCCACGGCTGACGCCGCGGTTTGAACCGCTCGACAAGCTGCCCGTTCCGGTTTAGCACCAAAGCTCAGTTCGCTGAACGGGGGGAGCAGGGAAATGCGTCGAAGCTGGGCGTTGGTTTGCGCTTTTCTGGCATTCAACCTGGGCGGCTGCCGGGATCACCGGCCCGACGCGGGTGAAGCCATCCTGGATGCGTTCAGCTCGGGCTGCGGCTCGGTCGGCCAGTGGACCCAGGCGGCCCTGGCCCAGACCTCGACCCTGAGCTCGCTCTTCAAGGCCCTGCGCGACACCGATGCGTGCAAACCCTACTCCGCCACCCTGGGCTCCCTGGACGCGGCGTCCTCGCAGCTTTCGGCGCTGATCAGCGACCCCAGCTACTCGAACTACCGCCTGGCCGAGGAAAAGCTCCAGGAGCTGACCACAGCCCTCCAGTCTGCCACTGATCCAGAGCTCCGCTCCTCGCTGGGCCAGTCGGTGCTGCTCGCGCAGCTGAACCTGATCGACGCCCGGGCCGAGCGCGATGCCGCCGGCAAGCCGTCGCACGACCAGTACGCACGCGCCACCCGCGACTTCCACAGCCAGGTGGCGCGTCTCCTGGCGGACAGCCAAGGCCTGGGGGTCTGCCTCAAGCAGTCCCCCGCCGCCGCCTTCCAGATCGCGGCAGGCCTGGGGGGCGTGGCCGGAAGCTTCATTTCTCCCGCCATCGGGGCGGGCTCGGCGGCCCTGGTGGGTCTGGCCCAGCTGGGAATCGAGAACGTGCGGCAGGCCGGCAACGCGGACAGCCTGTGGCGCGCTTACGAAGTGCGCATGCCCACGGCCCTGGCTTGCGGCCTGGAAGGAATGACGAGCCTGTTCTGCCAGGCCCAGGACGCCTACACGCTGCTCGACGAGCCCCTGGCAAACACCGACCCGACCAGGCTGCCGCGAAGCGAGCTGCTCCGCATCATCGACCTGCTGGGCCGCCGCCTGCCGGTCGCCCTGGGCTGGCTGGAACGCGTGCGCAGCGGGGGCAGCGCCAACGACTCGGCCGATGCCCAGCGCCGCAACAAGATCCTCTTCAAGCTGGGACGCCTGCTTCCCACGCGCAACAACGTGGATGGCGCCATCAACGAAAGCGAACGGCTGTCGCGCACCTATCCGGACGAGAACACCCGCCGCACCAACTTCGTCTCGCTGGTGATGAAGACCGCCGAGGAGCTTTCGTTCAGCCAGGACCCCACCAACCCGTTTGCCGAGCTGACCAGCGACAACTGGCGCTACGCCTGCTTCCTGCTCAAGGGCTACTCGGCTGCCCAGATCTGCCCGGAGAGCGGCCCCAAGCCCGCGCCCGGCAGCTTCACTCCCACCCAGGGCGAGATCGAGGCCTGGTTCGTCGAGAACTTCGGGGCACAGCTGAACTTCGAATCGCTGCGCACGGGCTGGGAAACGGTGTTTGCGTCGGTCACCGACCTGGTGAACCGGCAGTTTTCCGAGTTCATCGTCATCGACGCCAGGCTCCTTCTGGTCGAAGGCCACAACCGCCTGCCCGACAATTTTTCGCCCCGCGAGGTCTTTGACCAGATCCTCGTCTACGCGCGCGAGCTGCAGAAGGACCAGGCCCGCCTGGGCAACCCGCAGCTCCCCCGCACGCTGGCCGAGACCATCGAACTGATCGAAAACGGCCTGGCCGTGCTGGACGACACCGACGAGACCCGCACCCCGGTCGACAAGGTGGCGCGAATCGCCGCCATCTTCCAGCTGCAGACCGGCACGCAGTATTTTTCGGAGCGCGTGAGGCGTTTCGCGGAGACCGACCTGCTGAAGCGCCTGGAGGCAGGCCAGTCGGGCGGATTCCCCGACGAGGTGGCCGAGATCCTGAGCGCTTCGACCGGGGAAATCCGCGCGCGCCTGCTGGCTGCGGGCCTGGACAAGGACACCGCCCGCATCTACCAGGACCTGGCCGACTCCCGGCGAATCGCCTTCGAAAACACCCGGGCCTTCTACCGTTCGTTCGCGCCCTCGCTGGACCGGGCGCTCGGAAAGCTCAAGGAAGGCGTGCTGGGCGGACCGGGCTGCCAGAAGCCCAGGTCCGAAGCCGCGGCCGAACGCTGCCGGACCAACGCCGAACCCGCACGCGGGCCCGGCCGGATGTATGGCCAACGCCTGGGGCAGCTGTGCCTCCTGGTGCTTTCGCTCGAAGGGCGCTGGCCCACCCGATCCGCCCAGAAAGCCTGCTCGGGTGCGGTGCTCGAAAGCCCCCACTGGAAGGAGCATCCCGAGCTCTCGGTGCAGCTCGACCAGGCCGTGGTCCGGCTGGCCGCCCAGCCGCCGGAACGCCGCCTCTGCACCTACTGGCGCTACCTGCGCGGCAACCGCCTGGCGGATGACGCCGCTCCGCCTGCTCCGGCGTCCTGGCTCGAACCGGTCCGGCAGGCTGCGAGCCACACCGCCGACTGGTTCGTCCGGCTCTGGAACTCGCTCCCTCCGATTCTCGATCCGCGCGGCTAAGGCCGCTTGCAGCTCGGGTGGTCCGCGGTCCTCTGGTAGTGGGCCAGCGCGGGCGCCATCCGGGACTGGAGCTCCTGGATGCGCGACTCGCCCGCCGGGTGGGTCGACATCCACTGGGGCGGACCGTGGCCATTGGCAGCCAGCATGTTCTTCCAGAGCTCCACGCTCTGGCGCGGATCAAAGCCCGCGCGGGCCATCAGGTCCAGGCCGATCACGTCCGCTTCGGATTCCTGGGTCCGTGAAAAGGGCAGGAGCACCCCGAACTGCGCACCCAGGCCCAGGGCACCCAGGATCAGGCCCTGGTTCTTGCTGTCGCGGGTCAGGATCTCGGCGGCACCCAGGCTGCTGCTGGCGAGCAGGTTCTGTGACACGCGTTCGTTGCCGTGGCGGGCAATGACGTGGCCGACCTCATGTCCCAGCACCGCGGCCAGCTGGCCGTCGGTCTTGGCCACGGGCAAAAGGCCGGTGTGGACGCCGATCTTGCCGCCCGGAAGGGCAAAGGCATTGGCGCTGGCATCCTTGAAGACCACGATTTCCCAGCCGCGCGCGCCCACCTCGGTGCCGTTCACCTGCCGGGTGATGGGCAAGGCCACGCACTTCACGTAGGCGTTCACGGCCGGATCATGCTCGATGGGGGTCTGGGCCTTCATCTGCTCGAAGGACTGCAAGCCCAGCTGGGCCATCTCGCTGTCGGGCATCAGCATCAGCTGCTTCCTGCCCAGGGGTGAGGTGGCGCAGGCCACCGCAAAGAAAGCCACGATCGGCCAGATCCAGAGGTGCTTCATGGGGTCCCTGTTATCACAACCGGATGCGGGCAATGAGGTACTCGTCCTCGTGCTGGCCGTCGATGAACGCCATGGCACGCCGGACGCCTTCCACCTGGTAGCCGGCCGCCAGGTAAAGGTTCAGGCCCCGCAGGTTCCGCGTGCGGACCCTGGCCTCGATGCGCCGGTAGCCGCTGGCATCCGCGTGCCGGTGCATCACTTCCAGAAGCTTCCGCCCCAGTCCCTGGCCCCAAAGCTCCTCGCGCACGCTCATGCCGAAGATGCCCGTGTGCTGGAACACCGGATGGCCCGGGCTGTCCTGCCGGACCATGATCTGGGCCAGCATCCGCGCACCGTCGAAGGCCCCCAGGCGCAAGGCCCGCGGATCGAGCGCATCGGCCGCGTACGCCTCGGAAGCTTTTTCCGCATCCGGTGGCAGCGCCAGGTTCAGCAGCGTGAAGTTGGTCTCGCTGGCGATGGCCCGATGGTAGTCCACGAACGCCGGGCCGTCGGACGCCTCCAGATGCCGGAGCGTGACGGACTTCCCGTTCCTCAGGACAAGAGTTTCAGGCCCGTACTGCGCCATCTGGACTGCTGCTCCAACTGCTCCGCTGCAACTGCCGGCGTCGCCGGTCAGACCGCGACGACTTCGACGACTTCCGGAATGGCTTCCCTGAGCCGGGCTTCGATGCCGCCCTTCAGGGTGGCCGTGCTCGACGGGCAGCCGGCACAGGAGCCCTGCATGTACAGGTACACGATCCCGCCTTCGAAGCGCTCGAAGGTGATGTCGCCGCCGTCCATCGCCACAGCGGGACGGATTTCGTTGTCCAGGATCTCGCGGATCTTCTTTTCGATCTCGCTGGAGCCGCCCTTGTGGGCTTCCTGACCCAGGAACTCGGCGTTGACCACGGGCAGGCCCTGCACTAGGTGGTCTTCGACGATCTGCGAGCAGCTCTTGTGGACCACATCCCAATCGCCGTCCTCGGTCTTGGTGACGGTCACAAAGTCGCGGCCCAGCATCACGCCCGAAATTCCGGGCACGGCAAAGAGGCGGGCAGCGAGCGGGCTTTTTTGCTCCGCGTCAGCCTTCTGGACGAAGTTCATCGCCCCCCGCTCCAGCAGCGTCCGGTTGACCGAGTACTTCAAGGTATTCGGATTGGGGGTGAACTCCAGGGAAACATAGACTTCGTTGGCCATGCGCGTCCTATACCCTATACTGGCCATAGATGAAACTTGCGCGCCTGATGACCCTGGGATTTCTGCTTCTGACCGTCTCCACCGCCCGGGCTGCGCAGCTCCCGGAGCTGGAGCGAATCGAGGGGGGCACCCTGGTTTTCAAGGGGCAAACCCCCGTGGTCACCCAGCTCAAGGAGATCAAATACCTGGGCCTGCTCGCGTCGACCGAAGGCGCCCCGTTCCTGATCCTGACCGGTCGCAATTGCATCGATTGTCTTGAGGATCGGGCGGTCTTCCTGGTCCGCCAGGACGGCTCCCGCACCTTCCAGTTCGTCCAGCCCGGCAAGATCCTGGACCCCAAATCCAAGGCGATCCTGTTCGACAGCCGTGCCTTTTTCGGCCGCTGCCTGCCCGGTGGCGCCGCCGAGTCCTACGTGGTCTTCCAGAAGGAACTGGTCGAAAAGAAGCGCCACGGCCGCCGCTACAAATCCATCGAACCCAGCGTCTTTGTCGCCGAGCCCAACCCCCAGGGACTGCAGGAAAAGCTGTCCGAACTGCGCTCCCCGGGCAGCCTGGAGTCGCGGCAGCGCCACACCCTGGCCCAGGTCAAGCGCAAGCAATGCTTCGAGATCGAGACGCGCGCCCGGCCCATGCTGGCCAAGCCGCTGGACCTGAAGGCCCGACGCGATGGCGACGATGCGGACGACGAGGATGAAACCCCTCCCGCCGCGGGCTCCCCGGGCGAGACCGACTCCCCGCGCCTGGATTGACTCGGCACGCTTCCTCCATGATCCCGCCCGGGAGGCCTGACTCATGCGCCTATGGAGCGACGCCATCAATTCGCGCGGGCTGTTCGACGCGCGCTACACCTGCGATCTGGACAACTCTTCACCCGAGCTTCGGTGGGAGGACCCGCCCCCCGGAACGGCCGCCTTTGCCCTGCTCGCCGTGGATATCGACGTCCACCCCGACCCCTTCGTGCACTGGCTGGTCTACCGGATTCCTCCCGACCTGAAGCACCTGCCGACCGGAATTCCACCGCAGGAACAGCTCCCCAACGGGATCCGGCAGGGCCTGAACAGCTTCGGCAAGCTGGGCTACTCGGGGCCCTGCCCTCCCCGAGGCGCGAACGCCCATCGCTACACCTTCCGGCTGATGGCCCTGCGCGAAGCCATTGACCTGGAACCTCGCCTCAAGCTGCCCGCCTTGACCACCCGGCTGGACGGCCTTGTGCTCGAAGCTGCTGAAATCCATGGACTTTACCAAAGGCAAATCGAGCGAACCGGCTGATGAAACCACAGGTCGGCCTCCGGTTTGCAGCCTTGGCCCCCGAAGAAGGAGACCCATTCCATGAAGAAACTGATTGCTACCAGCTCGATCGCCCTGAGCCTCGTTTTCGGCTTTGCCTTGGCCAATGCCGAGGAGCCCTCGATGTCGGACCCGAATGCGAAGACCCAGGACCAGATGGCTGGCTCGGTTGCCAAAAGCACCGCCACCCACTGCGTCGACAAAGCCGGCGTGAGCTACAACAAGAGCGACAAGGGCTTTGAGAAGTGCATGACCGACAATGCCGCGCGGATGGAGAAAGAACAGAGCGGCAAAGTCGAGCAGTCGATCGACAAGACCACGGACCAGGCCAAGGACGAGGCCAACAAGGCCAAGCAGGACATGGACAAGAGCCTGTCCGGCGCCACTACCCCCCCCAGCGGCTCGAATCCCTGAGCTGGCTTTCGATGCGGCCCGGGGAGGACTTGCTCCC
>CANFHS010000084.1 GCA_947446835.1 Bacteriovoracaceae bacterium | reverse complement strand
CCGGATCACTTTGCGAAAGGATGGAATAGCTGGGCGCCACACCCGAACCGTCGGTGCAGCTCAGGGTCGCGGTCGAAGCGGTGCCACCCTCGGCCGCGCTCACCCCTGAAATGCTGGCCAGGGTCATCGTGGCGTTCTGGACGGTCAGCGTGACGGTCTTGCTGTCGGTCAGGGGCGAAGTCTGCCCGTCGCTGGCGGTGACGGTCACCGTGTAGGTCGTGTCGGCCTGGCTGACCGCTGCGCTGTAGCTGGGTGTCCAGTTCAGCACGCCGGTGCTGCTGTTGAAGGTGGCCGTTCCAGGCAGGCTCGTGCAGGCGGTGGCCGACGAGGTGGCGCCGCCCGTGAACGTGCAGGTGTAGGTCAGGGTGTCCAGGTCCACGTCCAGGTCGTCGCCTCCGTCGGCGGCGTTGATCTGGGTGATGGCCGTTCCTTCGGTGACGGTCTGGTTGGCGATGGACGAAAGCGACGGCGCACGGTTGGTGTCGCTCACGCTGACCGTGAAGGTCCGGGTGGCCGTTGCTCCGTTCAGGCTGCAGCTCACCGTCACCGACGAAGTCCACGTGGAGTGACCGGTCTTGGCAGACGGAGTGCACGACACCGAGGTCGATGCACCGGCCACCAGGCTGCAGTTGGACGAGGCGTCACTCTGGGAAACCAGCAGGTACGCGGGGCTTCCGCCCGTCCCGTCGTCGCAGCTGAAGCCCGAGGTCGAGGCGGTGCCGCCTTCGGCCACGCTCAGTCCGGCGATCAGGCCGAACTGCACCGGTGAGTCTTCGATGGTGACCTGGAAGCTCTTGCTGTCGGTCAGGGGCGGGGTCTGTCCGTCGCTGGCGGCGATGGTGACCGTGTAGGTCGTGTCGGCTTGGCCTACGGCCGAAGTGTAGCTCGGGGTCCAGGCCAGGGCGCCGGTGCTACTGCTGAAGGTGGCCGTTCCAGGCAGGCTCGTGCAGGCGGTGGCCGACGAGGTGGCGCCGCCGGTGAACGTGCAGCTGTAGGTCAGGCTGTCGCTGTCGGCGTCCTGGTCGCTGCCCGTCACTCCGGCGTCAGCGGTGATGGGTGTTCCCTCGGGCACGGTCTGGTCCACCAGGGTGGACAGCACCGGGGCGTGGTTCACGTCGGTGACGTTCAGCGTGAAGCTTTGGCTGGTGCTCTGGCCGCCCAGCGTGCAGGTCACGGTCACGGTCGAAGTCCAGTCCGTGTGGCCCGACTTGGCGGCGGGCGTGCAGCTCACGGTGGCGGGCGCACTGGACGTGATCGAGCATCCCGCGTCGGCGTCGTCTGCTGAAACCGAGTAGCTGGGCACTACGCCCGAGCTGTCCATGCAGAACAGGCTGGAACTGGTGACTGCGGCACTTTCCGAGGTGCTCAGGTCGGACAGCGCGGCCATCGTGGGCGCCGACGAGGAAGAAAACCCGAGCGAGTCGGCAACGCTGGAACCGATGGGACGGCACGCGGAAAGGAGCAGGATCGACAAAGCGATCCCTCCCCACGTCTTGAGCGGTGTCCAAAGGCCCAGTTTTCGTACCATTCGTCCCGACGCCCCGGTTCTGGGGTCGTTCCCTCTACTACTTCAGTATCGGCGCTCGCTGGTCGGAACGAAACTGTGTCTGGAACGACACGGGATAGGCGGCCGATCGGGGCGTCATGCCCCAGTCCGCCTCAGCGTCTGGATTTGCGGGCGTCGCGGGCGATCTGGTCCAGTGCCTCGAACAGGGCCCCTGCTGAAGCCAGGCCTTTGCACAGCTGGTTGGCGTCCACGAAGCCCTGGCCCGAGATCTTCTCGGGCTGGTTGCGAAGCTTCTCGCCCAAGGCGCGGGCCGCGACGACGATCTTGCGACGAACCGAAGTGTCGCAGAAGTCGCGATCGGTCTGCGGCGAGGTCACGCCCCGGACCTCGGTCTCCTCAAGCTCGATGGAGGAAGAGGTTGCGGCGACGGGAATGACCGAGTGGATGGCGCCCTTCAGCGACTGGTTCACGAAAAGCGGGAACGGGCTGGCCACTTTGCAGCTTCCGCGGCCCGAAGCCGGGGCGACGGCGCGGTCAAAGCCCGTCAAGCTGACCACCTCTTTGCCGCGCAGCTCGCGGTAGGCGCGGGTGGTGCCATCCATGTGGAAGCAGAGCGGGGCGGGCAGTGCCATGCCGAAGCGGTAGTGGTCGCGGAAGGCGTAGTAGTTGGCCCCCGAATCCGCGCTCTGTCCCTGGCAGCGCACAAAGCCGCAGGCAAAAGTTCCTTCGCGGGAAGGCTGGGTGCCGCCGCCGACGACATGGGTGGTGCCCTCGCAGTCGCCTCCGGTCAGCGCCAGCTGCAGCGCCGAGAGGCAGCGCCATTCCTGCGGGTCCGCCTGGGCGGCGAGGGGCAGGGCCAGGGTGAGAGCCAGCATCACGGAGAAAAGCTTGGATTTCATGTGGCGCGTCATATCCCTGACTAATTCAGTTTTCCAGTAGAATCGGGCGTCCTGAAGAACTCCTGACCCCCCTCCAAAACAAAAAAGGCCGCCCCGGGAGGGGCAGCCTTTTTTGTGCGCTTTCGGTTTCGATGGCGGAGAGGGAGGGATTCGAACCCTCGTAGCCCTTTCGGGCTAACACGCTTTCGAGGCGTGCGGATTCAACCACTCTCCCACCTCTCCGTAGACGAACCCTGAATGTTCTGGGGGGATTAGCACACCCCGCGGGGCCGGGCAACTGGTCGTCCAGTGTCCATGGGTAGGGCGCCTTTTTATTCTCAAAGGAATCAAAAGCGGCACGTTTTGAAGGCCGCCTCCCGGCTTTTGACTTGTCAGGTCATTCATCCATAGATAAGCAATCGCTTATATGAAAAATTCGCTGAACTCGCTCCAGCGCGGTCAGATCGGCGCGGGGTTGAAGCTCAAGGAAAAGTTCGTCCTGCTTGCCGACACCTTCCAGGCGCTCGGCGATTCGTCGCGCATCCAGATCGTGTGGTCGCTGTCCAAGGGGGAGCTCAGCGTGAGCAAGCTGGTGCAGCTCGTGGGCATGAGCCAGCCCGCGGTCAGCCACCACCTGCGCACGCTCCGCAATCTGCGCCTGGTCAAGGCCCGGCGCGAGGGGCGAGCCGTCTATTACTCGCTCGATGACGACCATATCGAGCGCCTCCTGATCGAGGGCATCCGTCACGTGGAGGATCTGCTCCAATGAAGGTGCGTCTGGGAGAGCTGGCCAAGGGCCAGGCGGGAGTCATCGTGGCGGTTTCGGCCGCCGACGATTCGCTGACCCGGCGGTTCATGGAGATGGGCCTGCTGGAAGGCTGCCGGATCGAGCTGGTCCATGCGGCACCCTTCACGGGCGATCCCATCGCCGTGAGGGCACGGGGGGCGTTGATCGCGCTTCGCCGGCGCGAAGCCAACCAGATCGAGGTCGAGGTATGAGCACTTTGGCGCAGGAATCCCCCCTGATTGCCCTGGCTGGCAGTCCGAACTGCGGCAAGACCGCGCTCTTCAACGCGCTGACCGGTGGCCGCCAGAAGGTGGGCAATTACGCCGGCGTGACCGTGGAGCGCAAGCAGGGCAGCACGCGCACGGCCAGCGGCCGGGAGCTGCAGATCCTGGATCTGCCAGGGACCTACAGCCTGGACGCCCGCACTCCCGACGAGGAGGTGACCCGCGACGTGCTGCTGGGGCACGCCGCCGAAGAGCGGGTGCCAGGACTGCTGGTGGCCGTGGCCGATGCCACGAACCTGGAGCGCAATCTTTCGCTCGTCCTGGAGCTGCGCGACCTGGGCCGCCCCGTGGTGCTGGCGCTGAACATGATGGACCTGGCGCGGTCGCGCGGCCTGGAACTCGATCTGGACGCGCTGGCGCGCGAGCTGGGCGTGCCGGTCGTGCCCACCGTGGCGGTCAAGCGCCGGGGCATCCCCGAGCTGCTCGAGGCCATCGAATCCCGTCTGGGCGCGCTGCCCGACGCCGGCGCCCCCAGGCCGGCCGCGGACTGGAAAAAGCCCAAGGCGGAGGATGTGCGCCTGCGGTTCCTCGAAGTGGACCGCGTGCTTCGCGCGGCGGTTCGCCGTCCCCTGGCCCCGACGCTCTGGACTGACCGCATCGACCGCATCGTGCTGCATCCGATGTGGGGCAGTCTGCTGCTCCTGGTGGTGCTCGCGCTGATGTTCCAGGCCATCTTCAGCTGGGCGGAGCTCCCCAAGACGTTGATCCAGGGCGGGGTGGGCTGGCTGGGGCAAACCGTCTCGACGATCCTTCCCGAAGGTCCCCTGCAGAGCCTGCTCGTGGACGGTGTCATCGCCGGCGTGGGCGGTGTGCTGGTGTTCCTGCCACAGATCCTGCTGCTCTTTGCCTTCATCCTGGTGCTCGAGGATTCGGGCTACATGGCGCGCGCCGCCTTCCTCATGGACAACCTCATGGGTCGCGTGGGGCTGAACGGGCGTTCCTTCATTCCGCTGCTGTCGTCTTACGCCTGCGCCATTCCGGGAATCATGGCCACGCGGACCATCGCGGACCGCCGGGATCGCCTCATCACCATCCTGGTGGCGCCGCTCACCACCTGCTCGGCGCGTCTGCCGGTGTATACGTTGCTGATCGCGGCGTTCGTGCCGGACCGGCCGCTCCTGGGGCCCATCGGCATGCAGGCGGGCGTGATGATGGCGCTTTACCTGGGCGGCATCGTGGCCGCGCTCGGCATGGCCGTCATCTTCCGGCGGACCCTGTTCCGGGGGCCGACGCCCGAGCTGCTCATGGAGCTTCCCACCTACAAGATGCCGGCCTGGGGCAACGTGACCTACGGTCTCTGGGAACGGGCGCGGCTTTTTGTGCGCCGGGCGGGTACCGTCATCCTGGCGCTCAGCGTGGTGGTCTGGTTCCTGTCGACTTACCCCAAGGCGCCCGCCGGAGCCGCAGGGCCGGCCATCGATTCCAGCTACGCCGGCCGGATCGGTCATGCCATCGAGCCCCTCATCCGGCCGCTGGGCTTCGACTGGCGCATCGGCGTGGCCCTCATTCCGGGCTTCGCGGCCCGCGAGGTGATGGTCAGTGCCCTGGCCACCGTGTACTCGATCGAGGCCAAGGGCGAAGCCGATCCGGGCAACATGACCCAGGCGCTGGGCCAGGCGCTCCATCAGAGCTGGTCGACGGCCACCGCCGCAAGCCTCCTGGTCTGGTACATCCTGGCGCTGCAATGCCTGTCGACCGTTGCGGTTACCCGGCGCGAGACCAACTCCTGGCGCTGGCCCCTGTTCATGCTGGGGTACCTGACGGTCCTGGCCTACCTGGGATCTTTCCTGACCTATCAGGGTTTCCGGCTTCTGGGGTGGGGATGATCCAGGAAGTGCTTTCCCTGGCCATTGTTGCGGCCTGCGTGGGATGGCTGGGGCTGCGGTTTTTCCGCGAGCACCTGGCCGGACCCTTGTCGCGTGCCCTGCTCCGGAAGGGCAGGGTCGCCTGGGCCATGCGGCTCCGGGGGCGACAGGCCGCTTCGGGCTGCGGAACGTGTTCCAGCGGCGGCGGCTGTGCCACCGGTCCAGCGGGCCTGCCCCTCGCCATGGGAAGCGGCTAGCACTGTACTGTCCCACGGGAATGTGGCAGTTTTTGAGCATCTGCCCAATTTTTACATCGTCCACCGAGGTGCCTGATGGCTCTTGAGATTGTCACCAAGAACAACGTCCGCGATCGTTACAAGTCCCCCGAGCGTCCCGACGTCTGGAAGGACACGAGCGACAAGGACTGGAACAACTGGGTCTGGCAGCAGCAGAAGCGCATCAAGTCGATGGAACAGCTCGAAAAGGTGATCCACGTCAACGAGGAAGAGCGCAACGCGTTTGCCCAGTCGCACGAGCAGTTCAACATGGGCATCACGCCGTACTACGCGTCGCTCATGGACAAGGACGATCCCAACTGTCCCATCCGCCTTCAGTCGGTTCCCAAGATGGGCGAGCTCTTCATCCATCCGGCCGAAATGGAAGATCCGCTCGGCGAGGAAAAAGACATGCCGGTGCCGGGTGTGACCCACCGTTACCCGGATCGCGTGCTGTTCTACACCACGCACAACTGCCCGGTGTATTGCCGCCACTGCACGCGCAAGCGCAAGGTGTCGGATCCGTCTTCGGCCGCCCAGACGGCGCAGCTGGAAGCCGGCCTGAAGTACATCGAGGAGCACAAGGAAATCCGCGACGTCATCATTTCCGGCGGCGATCCGCTGTCAAACTCCGACGAGCGGCTGGAGTACATCCTGTCGCGCCTGCGGGCCATGGACCACATCGAGGTGTTCCGTCTGGGCACCCGCAACCTGGTCACGCTGCCCCAGCGCATCACCGATTCGTTCGTGCAGATGCTCCGCAAGTACCATCCGGTGTTCATCCACACGCACTTCAATCATCCCAAGGAAGTCACGCGCGAGACCTTCGACGCCTGCACTCGCCTGGCGGACGCAGGCTGCGTGATCAACAACCAGATGGTGCTGCTCAAGGGCGTCAACGACAAGGCCGAGATCGTCAAGGAGCTGAACCACAAGCTCCTCATGATGCGCGTGCGGCCGTACTACATTTTCCAGTGCGACATGTCCCAGGGCATCAGCCACTTCCGGACGCCCGTGGAAACGGGCCTCGAAATCATCCGCAAGCTGCGCGGATGGACCTCCGGCATGGCGGTTCCGCACTACGTGATCGACGCTCCCGGCGGCGGCGGCAAGATCCCGCTCCTGCCCCCCGATTATCTCATCGGGCACGAAGGCAAGACCTGGAAGCTTCGCAACTACAAGGGCAAGGAATACGAATACATCGAGCCCTGAGTCCTTCAGGGTTTGCTGAAACGAGAACGGCCAGCCTCCCATCGGGAAGCTGGCCGTCGTCTTTTCCAGGAACCCGGTGCGCGATCAGCCGGCGAGGCTGACGCGGACCGCGTTGCCCACCACGCTGCGCAGGATCTTGCCGCTGGCGGCGTCCCAGGTCGACTTGACCTGGAAGCGGAAGTTCGTCATGTCGCCTTCGCCCGCCTCATCGAACGGAAGCTTGGCTTCTTCGCGGGTGCTCGGGTTGAAGCGGTACAGGGCGCGCGAGATGCTGACCGTGCAGACCTGCACCTTGGCGGGTTCGGCTGCGGGCTCGCAGCCCGAAATCACGCGCGTCAGCACGTAGGGAGCGCCCGGCGTCCGGTCCAAGGTCGACGTCAGCTGCTGCGCCAGGTAGCCCTGGAACGAGAGCCTGCGGTCTTCTTCCGGAAGGTCGTTTTCGTTCTTGAATGAAAGCTTCGGAGCATTTTCGATCAGGATGCGCAGGGCCTGGGGCGAGTTGCTTCCGATCGCGAAGCCGGGCACGCCGTCGCCGGCCAGAGCCAGCTGGGCCGAGGCCAGAGCCGCGAACGCCATCACAGGGAACAGGATCTTCGTCTTCATTTTTTCTCTCCTTGGGGAAGGGTTGATCTAACGCATTGCGTTTAGAATGAGTTTCCTGACTTGGCAATCCCCCCACCGAGAAAGGCAGTGGGCGTCGCCGATAATTTGTTACTCTGGAAACTGCATGGTCCCGAATTCACGCCTCGCACCGCTTCTGCGGTTCTGGATCGGAGTTTTTTTGCTGGGCACGGCAGGGTGCTCGTCTGTTCCGACTCCCAAGGTCAAGCATTATGAATGGCCCAAAGGCGCCTTCATCGGCGATCCCAAACGCCCGTTCCAGAGCCTGGGCGTGGTCAAAACTAAGGTCGAGTTTCCGACGCTGACCGAGCAGTACGAAGAGCAGGACCTGTGCAAGAACTACTTCAACAAGGCCGCGCGCGATCTGCTCAGTCGGGCTCGCGACGCCGGAGGCGAGGCCGTCGTCGACATCAAGGCCGTGGTCGTGCTGGCGGACGGACGAGTGGAAACCTATCCCAGAGCCGAGTGTTCGGACGACGGCGCCGAGGGCCAGGTGCTCACCCAGGGCATTGCCGTGAAGTGGAAGCCGGAGACGCCCCCAAGTCCATGATGGGGCGACTCCCGGGGTTCCGCATCCTGGTTGCCATTCTTGGAGCCGGCGTAACGGCCGGATGGGCAGGTCCGCCCGCGGGCACTGCGCCCCCCGTGCCCTGCCGGGCCGCCTGGGGCGTGAAGCTCTCGATTCAAGAAAAGGCCGCCTACACGCATTCCAGTGCCTGCGGCGCCATTTATCCTTATCCGGGCTCGCAGAGCGTGACCTTGGATCCTCGCGACCTGGGATACTGCATGGCGCGCATTGCCCGCGACACCACGCGCGGCTCCTACTACCTGAATCGGGCCGAAGTGCAGGTCGTGACGCTCCAGTCGGGTGGGGTGAAGCGGCAAGGGATGGGCTTTGCACGCTACCTGCAGGGCGATGAGCTCAGGGATCGGGACTTCACCACCTCGCATGTGGACGAACTGGAACGTTGGGTGCTGTCCCGCCCGGATGCCTCGGTCGACCACCTGCAGATCTTCGAAGCCTCCCTTCGGCTCCATAAGGGAAACCTGTGGGCCGCCCTGGTGGCCATTCACCAGCTGCTGCGGAACGAAGCCCGGTGGTTCGACTGGCCCCGCTACCAGTTCAAATCGAGCCGTGAACGGCAGGGGCGGTTCTTTGCCAAATTCGTGGACGCCCGCGGTGATCTGCGGGAGCGTGGCCCGGACTTCCAGGGAGACCACGCGGGAAGCTGGTACCGCGTTTGGGCGGGCATGTTGCTGAGACTGGCGTTCATGGATCCCGCGCACTTCCAGTCCACCCGCGGCCCCCAGTTCCGCCGCGCCGAGTGCGCGCAGGACGACTGGCTGGGCAAGCTGCTGGGCAAGGGAAGTTCGCTGGTCGAGGACCTGGCCTCTGGAAGCCTGAGCGGCATGGTCAGCGCGGCGGCCCAGGCGGACGGGGCCTGGAACGAGCTGCTGGGTCGGGAAAATGACGCCCGCAAGGCCGAGATCAATGGCTCGGGGAGCAACGCCATCGGGGCCATGCTGGATGCCCTGAAGCACCCGGAGCTGATTGCGGGGCCCCGTTACTCGGCCCAAAGCTGCCGCAAGGCCTTTTACCTGCGCCGGACGCCCTGACCTGCCCGCCCTGAAGCGGGCGGTCTTCCTCATGAATTCCGGATTGTGAATCCCCTCAGGAATCCCGGGCATGTGTCCGAAGAGACCTTGAAGGGGAGACGCGTGTCCGGATGGCCCTGCCCACCGAAAACAATCCGAAAACCAACGCCCAGTACACGGAACTTCTCGAAAAGATCCAGGAAATTCCAACGCTTCCCATCGTCGCGGTGAAGGTCAACGAGCTCATCAACGACCCCACCTCCTCGAGCGTGGAGATCGCCGAAGTGCTCAAGAAGGACCAGGGCCTGACGGCCAAGATCCTGCGCCTGGCCAACTCGTCCTACTACGCCATTCCGGGTGGGGTGACCGATGTGCAGCGCGCCCT
>CANFHS010000083.1 GCA_947446835.1 Bacteriovoracaceae bacterium | reverse complement strand
GGGCTCCGTGGCCTTCTTCGCGCTCAGCCTGGCCTTCAACTCCAGGCTCAAGAAGGAATTCGTGCCTCCGCAGGACCAGGGAAGCCTGCTGGTGCGCCTCAAGACCCCTGACGGCTCGTCGATGGCGCTGACCGACCAGAAGACCAAGTTGGCCGAGGCCATCCTGTCGCGCCGGCCCGAGGTGACGCGGTACTTCGGCTCGGTGGGGGGCTTTGGCGGCGGCGACGTGAACTCGTCGGTGCTGTTCGTGACCCTGAGTGACCGTTCGCAGCGCAAGCTGTCGCAGCAGAAGATCGCCGACGAGCTCCGCAAGCAGTTCCGCGAGGAGCTGAAGGGTGCCCAGGTCTTCATCCAGGACCTGTCGCTGTCGGGCTTCTCGTCCAAGCGCGGGTTCCCGGTCGAAGCGACCATCCAGGGGCCCCAGCTCGAGAAGCTCATCGAGCTGACCCGCCAGATGGTCTCCGAGCTGGGCAAGTCGGGCCTGCTGGCCGACCTGGACTCCGAGCTGCGCGGCGAGGTGCAGGAAATCCACATCATCCCGGACCGGGAACGCGCCAAGGCCCGTGGGGTGAGCGTCTCGGAGATCGGCCAGACCATCTCTTCGCTGATGGGGGGCGCCCTGGCGGGCCGCTACACCAACGGGGATCGCCGCTTCGACATCCGGGTCAAGCTGGCGGAGGAGGAGCAGAAGTCCATCCGCGACCTCCAGGACATCTCGGTCCGGAACAACCGCGGCGAGCTGATCCCGTTGAAGGACGTGGTGCGTATCCAGTCGGCTCCGGCACTCCAGTCAATCCAGCGCAACAACCGCGAGCGGTCGATCAGCCTCTACGCCAACGTCGCCAACGGGGTTTCGCAGCAGGCCGCCATGGCCGAGGTCGAAAAGGTGGCCAAGCGCGTGCTGCCGGAAGGCTACCGGCTGGCCTCGGGCGGCAGCTCCAAGACCTTCGCCGACTCGTTCCGGGGCCTGATCTTCGCCCTCGTGCTGGGCATCGTGGTGTCCTACATGGTGCTCGCTTCCCAGTTCAACAGCTTCGTCGATCCGGTCACGGTGCTCATCGCTCTCCCGTTCTCCATCACGGGCGCGTTCATCGCGCTCTGGATGGGCGGGCAGTCGCTGAACATCTATTCCATGATCGGCCTCATCCTGCTCATGGGCCTGGTCAAGAAGAACTCCATCCTCCTGGTGGACTTCACCAACCAGAAACGGGGAGAAGGGCTGGGGGTTCGTGAGGCCCTCATCCAGGCCTGCCCCATCCGGCTGCGTCCCATCCTGATGACCTCGTTTGCCACCGTCGTCGGCGCGATTCCGCCCGCCCTGGCGTTCGGGCCCGGTGCCGAAAGCCGCGTTCCCATGGCGCTGGCGGTGATGGGCGGGGTGATCGTCTCGACGGTCCTGACCCTGATGGTGGTGCCCTGCGTGTACAGCCTGTTCGCGCGCGGTGGCGGCAAAGGAGCCGGCAAGTGAACGGTCCGGGTGCCCCGAAGTGGTTGCGCAAGCTGGAGCGCCCGCTGGGCTGGATTGCCCTGCCGAACATCGCCCTGATCGTGGTCACGCTCCAGGGGCTCGGGTTCCTGATGGTGGCCTCCGACCCCGCGTGGGCGGTTCGCCTGGCGCTGGTGCCCGAGGCGGTCAAGATGGGCGAGTGGTGGCGGCTGGTGACCTTCCTGGCGCTCCCGCTTTCGGATGACCCCATCTGGGTGCTGTTCGCGCTCTGGTTCCTGTGGTTCCTGCTGGGTGCCCTGGAGTCGGCCTGGGGAGCTTTCCGGACCACCTTTTACGTGGTTTTTTCGCTGGCGCTGACCGTGGCGTTCTCGTTCGCCTTTGACTACCCCATCACCGACGTCCGGCACTTCGAGAGCACCTTGTTCCTGGCCGCCGCCGCCCTATTTCCGGAGATGGAGGTGCGGCTCTTCATGATTTTTCCGGTCAAGATGAAGTGGCTGTCCTGGCTGAACGGACTGATGGTGGGCTGGAACCTGGTCCAGGCCGGCTGGGTCGAGCGGCTTTACCTGGGCGTCGTGTACTCCAGCTTCCTCCTTTTCTTCGGGCCTGCCTTCCTGGCCTCCCTGCACCACCGCGCCCGGCGCGAGGCGTTCCGGCGCAAGATGCGTCAATAAACCGTCGCGCTGGAATCCGTTCCGGATCAGTTACACTCGGGGACGGTGATGGATCCACGATTCGGTTTCTGGTGCGTGTTGGGAAGTCTGGTCACTTTCGGGTCGGGCTGCGCCACGGCGCCGCCCGCGCCCCCGGTCGCGCCGGCCGCGGTGGTGGTGCACGACAACGTCCTGGTGCCGGGACCCGGGGAGCAGCTGCTTTCGAAGGTCATCTCCGCCGAGCTGAGTGGCATCGACCTGGAGCAGGAGCCGACCCGCGGCGAGCTCATCCGCGACGCGCGGGCTTTCCTGCGTTACCGCAGCGGTGGCATGGCCGCGGCCGAGAAAAACCGCTATCGCGCGGCCTGCTCCTCGGCCGAAGACCGCAGTGCCTTCTGTGACAGCCTCAATCCGCAGGACCCCCAGCGCCAGAAGCGCGCCGAGGCCCGGCGTGCCCGTCGCAAGGCTTCGGCCGGCGCGGCCGCGCTGTCCAAGGCCGCGGTCCGGGGTGACCTGACTCCGCTGCTCGGGGCCAACGAGGCCCAGCTCCTGGGCGCGCTGAAGCGGGTGCAGAAGACCTCGCAACTGGCGCGCCTGGAAAAGGCCGTCAACCAGCGTCCCGCCTGCCTCCCGCCCGCACTGTTGAGCGCGGTCGGCATGAAGATGGAGCAGGCGTTGCCCGATGCCGCGGTCAACGAACGCGTCATGGGCTACTACGAGCGCGCGGTGAAATGCGGCCCCGAGCAGGGCGCTGCGGTGCGCGCCCGTTACCGCCTGGCGCTGCTGCTCATCGCGGCCGGCAAGCACGAGGCCGCCGCAGTCCACCTGGATGCCATCCTGGCGCATCCCGAGGGAATCGACTACCGCTCGCGGGCCATCTACTGGCGTCACGCCTGCGCGCGCCAGCTGGGCCAGACCGAAGTGGCGCGCGACATGCGCACCCGCATGCTGCGGGACTTCCCGATGAGCCTGCATGGGCTCCTGATGGGCGAGGAGCGCGGTCCCACGCCCCTGGTGCCGCTGGAACGGCAGGACGCGCTCGTGCGTTTCCGTTCCGAGCTGCGGCCGGATCTCAATCCGCGCGTGCGTGCCGCCGAGGCGGTGCAGGCCGTGGGCGGCGACGAAGCCTCACTCGACCTGATCGAGCCGCTGCTGGAGCAGGTGCGCGAGGCGGAGCCCGCGTTCCAGCTTTACGTGGCCGTACTGCTGCGCCGGTCCGGCGATGTCATCCGCAAGTTCCAGCTCCTTTCGGCGCTCCTGCGCGAGAGCCCGGACCTGATCTCACGCCAGAGCCTGGAGATGCTGTTCCCGCTGCGCCAGTTTGCCCTGATCCGGGCGCATGAGGAGCGCGCCGATCCGTTCCTGGTGGTGGCCCTGATGCGGCAAGAAAGCGCCTTCAATACCCGGGCCCGCAGCTCGGCGGGCGCCATGGGGCTGATGCAGCTCATGCCGGCCACCGCGCGCCGCCTGGAACGGGTGCAGCGCCGGCAGCTCTTTGATCCCAGCGTGAACATCCGGGTGGGCATCCGGTACTTCTCGGGTCTGCTCCAGCGCTTCGGTGGCGAGGCCGAGCTGGCCCTGGCCGCCTACAACGCCGGCCCTGACCGGGTGGACGAATGGGTACGCCGTTACCCCATGGCCAATCGCATGCTGTTCGTGGACCTGATCCCGTTCCGCGAGACCCGCGAGTACGTGGCGAGCATTGCCCGCAACTACTTCTGGTACACGCATCTTTACGGAACCGATGCTGCGGTCGCGGGCCAGTCGCTCAGTCTGCGCGAGCCGGCTTCGGCTCCCGCCGAACGCAGCCCGCCGTTCGCCATCTTTCGCCGCAACTGAGCCGGGCTCAGTCGACCGGGAAAGCGCCGCCGCCTCCACCGCCACCCGAGGGTGAGGGGCCGCCGCCGTTGCCGCCGCCGTCGGAGTCGCCACGCGGACCTTTGCCGGTGCGTCCGCGTCCGCCCCTGCGCCGACGGCGCTTGCGGCGGGCTCCGCCGCCCGGGCCACCTTCGCCCGGGGCACCGGCCACGCGGTCTTCGCCGCCTTCGGGGCCAGCTCCATTGAAGGAGGGTTCGTCGCCGGACTCGCTGCCGCCTTCGGGGGCGCGATTGGAGTTCTCCTGCCGGGGCGAGATGCCGTTGGGCACGGGCCCGCCCTCGTTGCTGCGTCCGCGTCCGCCGCGACGGCGCCTGCGACGCCGACGCTGCGAAGGTTCGCCTGCGGTGTAGGGCTTGATGCTTGGCTCGTCACCCGAGGTCGTTTCGTCGCCCTCATCCAGGCCTTCGGCTTCGAGTGCGTCCTCCAGCTCCGGAGTCTCCGTCGGCGGACGCTGGGCTTCGATGCGCGGGCCGCGGCTCCGGTCGGGGTTGCGGTCCCGGCCGCGGTCGCGATCCCGGCTGCGGGAGTCCCGGTTGCCGCCCTGGGTCTGGTTGCGCTGGCCTTCGAACTCGCCGGGAAGCTCGCGCCCCACCAGTCGTTCGATCTGGGCGAGCACGGCCCGGTCGCGGGGGGTGGCAAAGGTGGTGGAGCGTCCGGTCTGGCCGGCGCGGCCCGTCCGACCGATGCGGTGGACGTAGTCCTCGGGCTCCATGGGCAGGTCGTAGTTCACGACATGGGCCACGCTGTCGACATGGATTCCGCGACCCGCCACGTCGGTGGCGACCAGGATGCGGAACTTGCCGGCCTTGAAGTCGGCCAGGGCCTGCTCGCGGTGTGACTGCAGGCGGTCCGAGTGGATGTAGGTGGCGTCGTAGATTCCCGCGGAGTGCAGCGAGCGCCAGAGGCGGGTGGCGCCTTCCTTGGACCGCGTGAAGACCATGAGCGAGCCGCGTTCCTGGCGCAGCAGGCGCATCAGCTCGCGGAACTTGTCGCCTTCATCGCAGCGGATGACCCGCTGCTCGACCGTGGCGGCCGCGGACAGCGGCTTGCCGATGCTGACGCGCTTGGCGTCCTTGAGGATCTTCTCGGCCAGGCGCTGCACGGCAGGCGGAAAGGTGGCCGAGAACAGCAGCGTCTGCCGTTCCTTGGGGACTTCTTCCATGATGCGCGAGAGCTGGGCCGAAAAGCCCATGTCGAGCATGCGGTCGGCTTCGTCGAGCACCACGATTTCCACGTAGTCCAGCCACACGTTGCCGCGGTCCAGGTGGTCGCAGAGGCGGCCCGGGGTGGCGACGATGACCTGGGGATAGGTGTTCAGCGCGGCCGCGTCGGCACGGTAATCCACGCCGCCGATCAGCACGATGGAGCGCACGCCCAGCGGGCCTCCCAGAAGCTCGACGGTCTGGTGGATCTGCTGCGCGATTTCGCGCGTGGGCGCCAGCACGAGGCCGAAGGTTCCCTGGCGACCCTGGAATGCCTGGATCATGGGAAGTGCGAACGCGGCAGTCTTGCCGGTGCCGGTCTGGGCGGAGGCGATCACGTCATGGCCCTCGACCGCAAGCGGGATGGCCTGTGCCTGGACGGGAGTCGGGCGGGTGAATCCCGCTTTCGCGACGGGGGCCAGGACCTCGGGTTCCAGACCCAGGTCCTTCCATTCGACGTCAGCGGTGACCGGCGGGGTCACGGCCGCGGATTCGGGAAGGGGGGAAGGATCAATTTGGTCAGAAGAATTCATCGGGGCTCTTCATCTCCGCTTAAGCGTTGGAAATCCAGCGTAATTCCGACCTTCCTGCACGATTTAATGCGGCGCTGACCATTGGGATTCGGTGGGCCTCAGGGGCCTGGAACCAGGGGGTGCTGGACAGCTCAATCTGAACGCGCTGCGGCATATGTTCTTGAATTCTGTAGGAAAATTTTCGTTCCCCACTAGACCGCCCGCTCTTTCTGGCATTCACTCGGGTGCTGAACGGGGGAGAATCATGAAGAAGGAATTCCATTGGATCGTGGGGGCCATGCTGTTGGCGAGCTCTGCTCAGGCCGGCGAAGTGCTGCGCCTCAAGTCGGGCAACGTCCGGATGGGCCGGGCTGCTGCCCCGATCGGGCCGTCGCTCCGGGTGCCGTTTGGCCAGGAAGCCCGGTATTTCGTGCTCCAATTCGGCCATGCCATCGGCATGACCGAGATCCGCGCGCTGGAGGCCGCCGGCCTCCAGATCCAGAGCTACCTGCCGGACGACGCGTTCCTGGTCAGTGGCTCCGTGAGCCAGGTCGAGCTGGTGCGCGCGACCGTTCCTTCGGTCAATGCCGCATCGGTTTACCTGCCCGAGTGGCGCCTGAGCCCGAACCTTTTTGACCGGGCCGTGGCCAAGCGGTCCATGAACCTGCTGGTCACCCTGGGCAAAGGCGAAGTTCCCGCCCAGGTCGCTTCGGTGCTGCGCTCCTTGCCCGGAGTCCTGCAGGTCAACGAAGGATCCGAGGACCTGGTGGTGCGCGCCAAGCCCGCAGCGCTGACCGTCATTTCGCAGATCGAAGGCGTGACCTGGGTCGAGCCGCTGCCCGCCCTGATCACCTGGGATTTCCCGGTCCAGTCGGATGATGGAAGCAATCCGCCCAATCCATCGACCCCGCCCGCTGCGCCGACCCCTCCGCCGGTCACCGGCTTCGAGAGTGGCACCAAGCTCATGAACTTCGATGCGGCCTGGCGGCGTGGGTTCACGGGCAAGGGCCAGGCGGTTTCGATTTCCGACACGGGTTGCGACGTCGGCAAGTTGGGTGCACTCCACGGCGACCTGGAGAACGTCACCAACGGATACGCGATCGGCTTCGGTGCCATGTCCTGGGAAGATCCCATGGGTCACGGGACGCACGTGATCGGCTCGGTGGGCGGCACGGGCCGCATGTCAGGCGGTCAGATCCGCGGCGGTGCCCACGAAGCCAAGCTCATGATGAACGGCCTGTGGAGCCCGATCATGAACAACCTGGCCTTTCCGCAGGACTTCAGCAAGATCATCGGGGGCTCCCTCCGGGACGGCGCCCTGATCAACACGAACTCCTGGGGGAATCCGAACGCCCTGGGTGTCTATGATTCGCTGGCCAACAAGATCGACGCGTACACGTTTGATCATCCGGAGCTTCTGGTGCTCTTTGCCGCCGGCAACAGCGGCCAGGACATCGATGCCGATGGTCACATCGATCCGGGTTCCGTGAGTTCGCCGGCGACCGCCAAGAACGTGCTGACCGTGGGTGCTTCCGAAAACACCATCTCCGCAGGCGGCATCCAGAAGTCGCTGGGTGAGCTGCGGGATGGAGCCAAGAAGTGGGGCGTCGAACCTCTGAAGTCGGACAAGCTGTCGGACAACGCCATGGGCGTTGCCGCATTCAGTTCACGCGGCCCGACCAGCGATGGCCGCATCAAGCCCGAAATCGTCGCTCCCGGAACGAACATCGTGAGCACCCGCTCGCATCATCCCACGGCCCAGACGCTTTGGGGTGAGTACGACTCCGAGTACCTGTGGGCAGGCGGCACGTCGATGGCGACCCCGCTGACCGCGGGCGCCGCGGCCGTGGCGCGCCAGTTCCTGGTCGAGAAGCGCGGAATGGCGCGTCCTTCCGGTGCGCTGGTCAAGGCGACGCTCATCCACACGGCGTTTGACCTCTACCCCGGCCAGTACGGCGAGGGCGCGGGTCAGGAGTTGAAAGTCCGTCGCCCGAACAGCGACGAAGGCTACGGTCGGGTCGACATGGACAAGGCCACGGGCCTGAGCGACGAAACGCAGCTGGTTGACGACGCGGTGGGCGTCGAGACCGGCGAGCAGCGCTCGATTTCGGTCCAGGTGGCCCAGGGCGGGTCGATTCGGGCGACGCTGACCTACACCGATGCCCCGGCTGCCGCTTCGGCCCAGAAGGCCCTGGTCAATGACCTGGATCTGATGGTCGTGACTCCGTCGGGCGAGACCAGGACCCTGGCCGATCACGTCAACAACACGGAAATGCTGGAGCTGACGGACCTTGTGGCCGGCACCTATCAGGTGGTGGTCAAAGGCGTGAGCGTGCCGCAGGGCAAGCAGGGCCATCAGCCCTACGCCCTGGTCGTTTCGCGCTGAGCTCGAGCCTTCGCTCCTGAAAATCGAGAGCCCACTCCCGCGCTGCGGAAGTGGGCTCTTTGCTTTTTCATATCCCGATATCGCTGACGACTCCGCCAGTGCCCGTGCCCGTGCCAGTGCCGGTGCCGGTGCCGGTGCCCGTGCCCGTGCCAGTGCCGGTGCCGGTGCCGGTGCCAGTGCCAGTGCCAGTGCCGGTGCCGGTGCCGGTGCCGGTGCCAGTGCCAGTGCCAGTGCCAGTGCCAGTGCCGGTGCCGGTGCCGGTGCCGGTGCCGGTGCTGCTCGTTCCGTCACCGCAGTCGGTCTTCTCCCAGTGCAGCTCCAGGAACTCAGGCGCGATGGCCAAGCCATGTGTGACCTCGTCGGCGCGGAAGCGCACCGGCTTGATCTTGGGGCAGCTCTCGGATCCCGCGCTCTGGGCGCGGCTCACCGTGATTTCCTCAAAGCAGCGCTCATCGTCGGTATCGACCGGGATCAGGATGTCCGAGAGGGTCTCGGGCGCGGCGCTTCGTGCCGGTGCGTTCAAGCTGAGGCTTGCCTGGAACGGCAGCACCTGCCTGACCAGGGCATGGATGGCGTCGGCCAGCACGCGGGTCGGGTCGCAGCCTTCCGGGGCGCCCACCAGCTTGCCGTGCTCGTCCATTTCCAGGACGGCGGGTTCGCCGGGAGCGACTTCTCCGCGCTGGTCGGTCCTGCCGTCCGCGTCCAGATCCACGCCTGGAGCCTTGGCCAGCGCGCCCGAGGCCCGAGCCAGCGTCGCCAGGTCGGCGTAGCTCTGGTAGGGGCGGTAACGGTGGCCCTCGGGGGCGCGGGTTTTTCCGTGTGCTCCTTCGACTTCCCGCAGGTCGTCCGAGCAGGACTCGCTCTCGGGCAGCATCTCATAGCGCCCGATGGGGCGCCGGCCGATGCCGATCAGCAGCACGCCTTTTTCGCGCAGAAGCTTCGACACCTGTTCGAGGGTGGGAGTGCCCGCCGGACCGGCCGAGTGCTTGTTCGGGGCATCGGTGATGGCCAGCACGATCTTGATGCGCGACGGGTCGTCGCTCCAGCCCATCGCGCTGTCCCCGAAGTAGGGCGCCTGGCCTTTGCCAGTCAGCGTGGCATGGATCGCAGTGGCCAGGCTTTCGGGCCCGTCGCCGCCGCCTTGGGCGCGGAGGTCGGCCAGCGCGCCCTGGATGCGGTCGGTTTCGCGGGTCAGGCTCTGGACCAGGCGAAAGGGTTCGTCACCGGCTCTTCCGCCCGAGTCCGGGTAATCCTGGAAGGTGACCAGTCCGATTCGCAGGTCCGGGGTCAGGGCGCCGAAGTTGATGACGAGCTGGCGCAGGTTGCTTTTCATCG
>CANFHS010000082.1 GCA_947446835.1 Bacteriovoracaceae bacterium | reverse complement strand
GCGCTGACTTCGTGGATGAGGTCCTTGAAGCTACCCCCTTGGGCCGAGCTCTTCAGGTAGTCCCGGAAGCTTTCATCCAGGCCCCGCAATTCGGCCACGAGCGCCGAATGGTACTTCTGGATGGGCATCGCGGCCGTGAATTTCTGTCCCGGTGCCGCGATGCGCAGGTAGGGCGGCAGAAGCGCGAAGCCTTCAATCAGGATCACTTCCTTGCGCCTGGGGTCGGCGATTTCCTTCAGGCGACCCGCAGCCGAATGGAAGACCGACGTGAACGCTGTAGCCAGCGCGGGGTCCGAAGCCAGCTTCTGGAACCCGAAGTTCCGCAGGTCCAGCTGCCCCTGGGCATCGACCTGGGCGCCCGCCGCCCGAAGGCGACGAACATCCCCCTGCCTCCGAGGGTCGACCGAAGAGAAATTCCGGAACAGGGCCGAAACCTGTTCACCGAGTTTCCTTTCAAAAGTGCTCACGGCCTTCAGGTCTTCGAGGCTCAACTGCTCCCAGCAGCTGTCCTTTCCACCCTGGGCACCGGACTGCGCTACGTGTTGCGCGACCGAAAGATCTGGAATCAGCGCCAGGTTGGCGTTCTGGCGGGCGGGTCCGCAGGTGGGGCAAGGTTGGTTTGCGCCATCGGGAATCGGCAGGGCCAGGGCGCTCAACGGCAAAAGCACAGCCCATGCGCCCACTCCGATGCTCCAACGCTGCCGACGCAAGAACTTTCGCATGCAGGAATGAATCGCAAGCTTTATGCCGGCCCATTGCCCATTCCAAAGGGGCTTAATCCAAAAGCGGTGTCCAAAGATTCGACACCTGTCAGGACCCCTCTGCTGCGACTGAATCCAGGAACGGAAACGCACGCCTCAGCCCCGCTTCTTCCCGAATCGCTTCACGAGCCGCCTCTCGGCGGCGCGAACCTTGTCGTCCCACTGGATGTAATCCTTGTTCCGGTTTTCACGGAAGAAACGCAGCATGTCTTCGCGGCTGCCCTGTTTCTTGAAGTGGGTCTCGATCGCTTCGGCAAAGCTCAGGGGTTTACGAAGCGCCGGGCGCGCCGCCATCAGCCGGGCGATGGAAACCACGTCCTGCAGGTAGGGATCCGCGCAGGCCCCGTCGGGGAACGCCGCCTTGACCAGCTCCAGGCCCAGCTCGCGCGACGCTCCCGGCTTGTCGGATTTGCCCAGGTTCCAAAGCACCAGCTGGGCAAAAACCTTCGGACGGATCTTTTCTTTCACTGCCGAGGCCTTGAACTCCTCGATCAACCACGCCCGGGTGCTGAAGGCATTCCTGGGCAGCTGGTCCAGTGCGATCTCGTGGGCCGCCAGAAGCGTTTCCGCGGATTTGGCGCTGCGGATGAGTTCCAGGGCCGTGAGCGCCAGCTTCGTGGGCCAAAGTCCCAGCGCGGGATCGTCGAGGATGCGGTTCAGCTCTTCCGGGCGGTAGCCCACATGCAACCCCGTCGCGGGACCCCGGCGACCATTGGTCCGCGGCAGCAGGTAAAGCTGGATGGCCTGGTCCCGCAGCTCGGGAACCTTCCGCGTCAGGGCCAGGAGGCTGTCCATGGGAGTCCCCATGGACTCGTGGGTCCACGGGCTGGAGATCTGCCGGCCTTCATACCGCATGCGGACCAGTTCCCACGGATCGGCTGAAATGGCGCCGAGGGCATCGGTCAGCACCGTCTGGACTTCTTCTTTCCGCCAGTCGGCCATCACATCCTCGATAGCCAGATGCCGGTTGCTGTCGACCAGCAGGACCTGCGCGATCTTCCTGCGGATCGGGAAAGCCACGGCCGGGTCACGCAGGATCGGGATCAGGCCACCGGCCCACTTTTGATCCACGACCCTGAAGCAGAGGTCCGAGTCCGCAAAAATCTGGTCCAGCAGTTCGGCCTTCTCCGCTCCGGTGAAGTGCTTCTGGAAGAGCTTGAAGAAGACCTCGGGGTCGAACTCCAGCATCTTGAAGAGGGCCTTCTTGCGGACCTTGATGGATTCGGTCGGATCCGCCACCCAGGCCAGGATCGTCTTCTGGTAGTCCGGATCCATGCGCTCGAGCATGTCCCGGGAGCGATCGGTCAGGTATCCCAGCTTGGCGCGCTCATCGCCGTCCTTCATCTTGCGAAGGGCGCCCACCAGGGCTTCCGCCTCGTCAGGCGAAATGCCCTGACGCGAAGGCATCGCGCCCGGCTGCAGCACCAAAGCCTGCTCAGCGGGGAGTGGAAGCACCGGATGCATGAGCAGCCCTGCCTCGGCCCGCGAGTAATTGGAATCCAGGCTGCTGTAGGAATGCCGATGGGGCGAATAGCCCTGGATGGGCCTGGACCGGTCCACCGCCACTTCCTTGGCCACGAAGGGGATCGTGGCCAAGGTGTCGTTGGACAGCCCGTTGTGTCCACCCAGGTCTTCGGGAAGCGCCAGCACATAGCCCTTTTCGGCCAAGGACTGGCGGACCCCTTCCAGGAAGATCCGGATCTCGTGGTTCGGCACGTTCTGGAGCTTGTCGATGAAGGCCACCTTCACGGCCTGACCGCCCACCTTGCCGGTCCCCAGGACCACGGTGACCTGGCCCGAGGAAAGGCCCTGGGCATTGGTCATCGTGAAGTAATGGTAGTTCGGATCCAGGGCGCGGGTCAGGTAGGTGCGGCTCGAACAATCCGAGCCACCCACGCACGAACGGAAGGGCGATTCGGCCGTCGAAAGCTGCCGGATGGTCTTCGTGTCCAGGGTGGAATCCCCACCCTGCACGACCGAAGCTTCCACCTCGGTGGAAAGTGCCTCCAGGACCAGAGGCAGCTTCTTCTCGGAAGCGACCCCTGCCGGATTCGGGATTCCCCGGTCAGCCAGCACCTGGGCAAAGTGGCCGTCGAAGCCCAGGCTCATGGCAAACGAATCGCGCATTTCCAGGACCTTGCGGAAACCGCTCAGCACGTCCCTGCCCTGGCTGCTGCCCAGCGCGCGAGTGACGACGGGGTCCAGGTAGCCCACGGTGTGGATGAGGTTGACGATGACCTGCGAAATGGCGCGGGCTTCCTTGGTCTTTCCTTCGCTTTCCAGCTGCAAGCGGCGGCGCTCCAGCACGCTGTACAAGACGCCCGCCCGGTCGATGGGGCTGACCCTGGAATTGCGGACATATTCACGCGACGCGAGCGGAAAGTGGGCGACGAGATTTCCCTCGTCCTGCAGGATTTTCCGCCAGAAACCGATGTTGGCATCCACCTGGTAAAGCTTGCTGATAAGGTCATGGGCCGACGCCAGGCTGCCTTTCACGAACTTGCGCAGCGATTCGGGAACCGGCGAGGAAACCTCGCGGCTCACCCAGCGGATGTCGCGGAACGGTTCCTTGCGGGCCAGCTCCGGGTGATCCAGCAGGACGAGACGCAATTTTTCGAACGTCTTCGGGGCGAGCTTGGTGCTCGGCGAGCCGAAGCGCAGCACGCGATACATGTCAAAAACCAGGGCCTGGGAAGGATCCGTCAGGTCCGCTTCCATGCCCGACGAAAATCGCTCATTCATGGAGTCCAGATGGACCACCGCCTCATCCGGACGGATGCTGACCCCGGGCTCCGAACGGGTCATCCGGCGGATGGCCGTGGTCACCAGGCGAGGCGCGCGAATTTTTTCGGTCGGCACCGGATGAAGCAATCCGGGGGAGTCGGGCATGCGAACGATCTCGGTGACGGGCAACAGGGCGAACGCCAGGTTCGTGGCCACCCGGGTAGCGGCTTCACGGGATTCGGCCACGGCGGCCCGGGCCACCTCGCTGGTTTTGCCGTACTTTTGGCCCACGGCCTTGGCGTCCCGATTCGCCTCGTAGGACGCCGGGATTTCCCGGATCGTCTGGACATAGCCCGCAGCGGTCAAGGTGCCCAGTCCCACGCTGGCCAGTGCCTTGACCGGAATTTTTCCGAGCACTCGGGCACTGCTGTGGGCAGCCTTGCCCAGGCCCCCGGTCGGCGCGAAAAGCAGCGAGGTCAGGAAGCCCGAGGCTGCCTTCCGGTCCAGCTGCTTGGCCAGCTGGCAGGCAAAATCGCCGCCGCGCGCCTGGGTCTGGATGCCAGCCGAAATCACGGCATCACCGCCCGTGAACGCCACCCCAAAACCGAGCGCAGGCAACCAGCCCACGGCCGCGATCGGCGCCAGGAGCGGCGAAATGGTGATGGCGGTGCTCTTTTCAAGCAGCTGCTGAACGGCTTCGTCGCGGTTGTGACTGGCCTGCAGATTGACCCGGGCCAGGCTTTCCAGGACCGAGTCCAGCATGGGGCGGGTCATGCCCCACTTCTGGGCCAGGCGCCGGACGCGTGCGAACATCATGGCCGAAGCGGCCCGCTGGCCAGCCTCGTGCTCGCGTTCCCAGGGGGTATTCCCCCACGCGTCGTGGGTCCAGAAAGCGCTGACCTCGTTGGCCAGTTCGCCCACCGTGCCGCCACGCGCGGATTCCTTCAGCAGGTCCCGAAAATCCGAGTCCAGCCCCTGAAGCTCGCGGGTCAGGGTTTCGCGGTACTTGTGCAGCGGCATGGCCGCCGTGAACTTCTGGCCGGGAGCCGCAACACGCAGGTACGGTGGAAGCAGGGCCCAGCCTTCGATCAGCACCACTTCCTTGCGGCGGGGATCGGCAATCTGCCGGATGCGATTCTTGGCCGAGGGAAACACCTTCAGGAACGCCTCCCGCAGCGGCGCGTCCGTCTGGAGCGACTCGAACTGGAACCTCGAAAAGCCGATTTGCCCTTGCGGGTCGACCTGGGCGCCAGCCTTCTGCAGGAGCGCGAACTCCCGCTGAAGACCCGCAGTGCCGGTCGCCTTGCGGGAATTCCTGAAGAGCGTCTGGATGTGCTCGCCCAGGGCGGCTTCAAAGCCGGAGATGAGCTTCAGATCGTGGAGTGAAAGCTGGTCCAGGCAGCTCTGGGGCTGTGCCTGGGCCGGAAGCGCAGGAAGCTTGAGCAGGGCGGGGCCCTGGGGGCGGCCACCGCAGTCGGCACAGGGTTCAGAGCGCCCTTCGGCACGGCTCGGCGCCTTGGGCTTTTGCGTGCCCTGCTGCGCCCAGGCCGGCGACCCCTGCGCGGCCGCCAACACGAGGACACTCCACGCAGCTGCAATTCCCCTGAAGGCAAGACGGTTCCCCATGGGGGACTCATTCGCAAGGGTTGTGCCGCCCTGCGAGGCCCTAAAACCCGGTCCCAGCTCCCCAACCTGTCCAAGGTTTAGACAGCTGTGAGCCCGCGCCGAAGGCCCCACATTTCGGCGCCCAGATAAAGCACGAAGCTGACCGTGAGCCCCACGCCCTTGAGCAGACCCCAGGCCTCACTGGACCAATGGAACGCGGCCCAGGCCGCAAGTCCCGCGTGGCCCCCAAAGAAAAGCCCCGTGCGGAAGGTGACTCCCCGGAACCGCTGCGACAAGCGCGGGCGCAACGCCTGGGGAGTGCGCTCCCAGGTGCCCTGCTTGCGGGCCAGGCTCTCCATCAATGAGCCGCGCGCGCCCGGCGCGGAGTCCGAAGGCGCCAGGAGCGAAGCCCACATCACGGCCGCGAATGCCGCCTCCAGGATGGAAGGCTGGAGCTTGAAAAAAACGCCGTCGCCGGTCGCCAGCGAAATTCCCCCAAGCCCGAGCAGAAGCGCGTTGCCTCCCCAGGTCAGGCCGCTGACCCGGCCCTCCCGGCGCCACTCCCAAAGCACCTCGCCCACGCCGAACACCATGCCCGCCACCAGCCCGGCAACCGTGCCGTAGGCTTCTTCGATGACCGTGAAGGCCACCACCGGCAGCAGGCCACCGAACACCAGCGCCCGCCACTGGGCGCCGCCCCGGGCGCCACTCCTAGCGTCGCCCATGATCCAGGCGGCGCGCCGCCAGCTCCATGAGGTGCGCGGGGTCGATGCCTTCGGAGGGGCAAGCCGCCACACCGTAACGCAGCACCTGGCCCATGCTCTTCTGGATGCGCTCCAGAAGCCGGGGTGCGTCCTCGGGCTTGCAGTCGTCCAGCACCAGCGCCACCTGCCGGCGCGACGGCAGCGCGTACACGGCGTCGGAGGCGCGGAACAGGTGCCCCTGCACGCGCACGCGGAACGCCTCGACTTCGGCTTCGTCGGGCTCGTGGTGCGCGCTGATGCGCGGAACTTCGATGAGCCCCAGGGCCACGGCCGAAAGCTCGTTGGAGGCTTCGAAGGCGCGCGAGCCCAGCACGGCCATCAGGCCCTCTTCCGACGAAAGCTCGGGAACCTCCAGCACCAGGCCATCCACGCCGGCTGACCGGCGGCTCTCGATCAGGGTCACGCGCCCCTGGTGCAGCTTCACGATCTGCAGCAGCAGCGGAAACTCGCTGCCCAGGCCTTCCTCATCGCGGGTCAGGAACTCGCGCTCGGTGCCGCGGGCCTCGGCAAACGCCGGGCCCACTTGCGCCTCGCGCCAGGCCGCCTCGAAGCGGGTCTTGAGCGCGGGCTGGAGCGTAAAGCCGAACTCCACACGTCCCCGCCCCACCCGGACCCGCAGCTCCGAGCCCTTCTGGATCCGGCCCAGCAGGGCCTCCAGAGCCAGCTCGATGGCGCGGCCCAGCTTCTGCGGATCGGCCAGCAACACCGATCGGGCGCCTGCCGCCAGCTCGGGCGACGGGGCGTGCGGCGTTTCGAGCAGAAGCCTGATTCCCTGGTCGCGCAGCACTCCGCGATGCGCCTCGAGGCGCGTCTCCACCAGGCGCTGCAGGTCCACCTCGCGCAGCTTGAGGCGGAACACTCCGCTCTCGATGGCCGACCAGTCCAGCAGCGCCGTCAGGGTCTGGCGCAGGCGCTCGGCATTCCGCCGGGCGATGCCCACCAGTTCGCCCGGGGCAAACGCGCCCGAAGCGCCTTCTTCCAGGAGGGTCAGCGAGTTCAGGATGCTCATCAACGGAGTCCTGAGCTCGTGCGAGATCAGCGAAAGCAGGTTGGACTGGAACGCCTGAAGCGCGGTTTCGAGCTCAGTAGTCGTCCGAGTTGCGTCCGCGACGGGGCTTTTCGTCCTCGTCTTCTTCGGACTCTTCTTCGAGGTCGTCGAGATCCTCGTCGTCTTCGTCCTCATCCTCGTCTTCGTCGTCGGACTCGTCATCCTCGTCGTCTTCATCTTCGTCGAGGTCTTCGTCTTCTTCCTCGTCTTCGTCGAAGTCTTCGTCTTCATCGATGTCCTCGCCGGTGTCTTCCTGGTCGGCCAGGTCGGTCGGGTCCTGGATCTCCAGGCGGACCAGCCAGCCCTCTTCGAGGGGGTCTTCCGAAACGGTGTCGGGCTCTTCCTGGGCCTTGGTGTTGATCTCCTGGACGATGCCCGCTGCGGGGGTCATCAGGTCGAGGCTGCCGCGCGAACCTTCAATCCGCAACAGCGCTTCGCCCTTGTCGTAATCGCCGCCGTCATCGGGAAAATCGATTTCCTCGATTTCGCCCAGCTCTTCCACAGCCCGGCTGGTCAGTCCGAGCGTGAGGATTTCTCCTTTGCGTTCGAACCAGCATTTTCCACCCTGATACTCACCACTTTTTGGACCGTCGGTCATCTTGCGCCCCACCCTGCCACAAAAAGAATGCCACGGCTACTCTCCCTCCCCCCTAGACGAGAAAGCAGCCGTGGCTTCGGTTCGGATACCGCATCAGGCCAAAGCCAAACCCCGGGTCATGGACCCAGAGCGGCGGCCACGTCGAGCACTCCCCCGGACGCGACCTTGCCCTGGAGGCCAGTCACTGTCCTTGCACTCTTCAGGATGCGATCCCGAATCTGTTTGTAATTTTCGGTCGGGTACTTGGACCAGACCAGGGCGGCAGCTCCGGCCACGATGGGCGTGGCCATCGAAGTCCCATCCCAGTCCATGGTCTGCTCCTTGCCAGTCCTGGGATTGATGTAGCGGGCCACCACGTCGCTGTAATTGCCGCCCGAAGTCGTCGAGAAGATCTTCACGCCCGGCGCGGCAATGTGGACGCTCTTGGCGCCGAAGCTCGAAAAGTCGGCCAAGGCGTCCTTGGAATCCACGGCGGCGACCGTGATGATGTTGTCCAGATCGTAGGCTGCGGGGAACGACGGGTCCTCGACCAGATCCTGGTCGACCGAATCGTTTCCGGCCGAGACCACAAAAAGCACTCCGGCCTGCTGGGCGCGGAGCAGAGCTTTTTTCAGCTCGCTTTTTTCGGCCTCGTCGCGCGACTGGCGTCCACCCCAGCTGGCGCTGATGACCTTGACGCCGTTCTTGATGGCGTAGTCAATGGCCTGGATGGCCGCCGCGTCGTCGCCTTGACCCGCGTTCGGCTCGCCCGCGTCGTAGAAGAACTTGAGCGCCATGACCGGCGCTCCGGCGCCCACGCCGCGCATTCCCACCGAGTTGCCGGCCACTGCGGCCACATGGCCCGCGCAGTGGGTGCCGTGACCCGGGTTCACCAGGAACTTTTCGGCGCCGATGCCCAGCTGGCAAAGCGGGTCTTTCATGCAGCCGGCCAGGTCGAACTGGACCTTGTCAAAGGGCTTGGCGTTCTTGTGGGCAAAGTCGTAGCCCACTTCCTTGGCATTGTCGGGCTTGCGCCACATCGCGCCGACCAGGTCCTCGTGGTTGTAGTCGATGCCCGTGTCGATGACCGCCGTGACGGTGGACGCGGTGGCGCGGATCTTGGGGACCCGATCCAGACGGATGGCCTGGATCGCCCAATCCATCGGCACCATCGGGTCGTCGCCCGCGATGACATTCGATGGCGGCAGCTCGACCTCGGGCATCGCGCCCGGAATCAGGTCCTTCGCGATGTCGTCCACGAGCTGGACCAGCGGCGCGCCGAGGTAGGTGCCCCGGGCCCCTTTCTTGACGTTGCGAAGGCGGTAGTGGATCGCCTTCTGGTAAAGAAAGTTGGGCGCGACCGAAACCACCCGGTTGGATTTTTCGAGCACCCCGCGGGCCTGGATGGCGTCCGCCGGCGAGTTGAACTTGAGCTGAACGAGGCCTTCGGACTCGTTCAGCAGGTGGGCGTCGGAAGCGGAACCCGCACCCTCGCGAAGTGCCGTCGTCGCCGCCTGGATGCGGGTGTTTTGGGGGTCACGGAACCGGACGATCAGGTCGGCCGCGTGAGCCCCTGAACTGAGTGCCAATCCCACCCCAAGACCGATGCCGAAACCGGCTTTCATTCCCAGACTCCCCACTCGTACCCCCTCGAACTTGCCCTGCTCTGCGACAGAGCGAGGCGCCATGAGCAAGCGGCGTACCAGTCTCTAAGGCTTGAAATGACTCGGCTTTTTCTATTCCGAAAACAGGAAATTGAAAAAACCACAGGTGACGCAAGTAGCTAAGACCCCGCGTCAATAAATCGCCGGCGTTCTATTGTTGATAGAAATAATCAGGAATGTCAGACTTTCAAGAAGGGAAAAGAAGCGTGCAGCTTCTTGGGGATCTCTTTTGAAACGAACCAGGGCGCAAGCCACGGGCTCCAAAAATCGAAAAACACGGGGTGCGGTCGTGGGGACGATCGCACCGGGGCTGGCATTGCTGCTGACAGCAGCCGGACCGGCGCTCGCGGCGCCGCCCATGATCGACGCGCAAAACTGGGCCCGCTCAAACCCTGGTGCTTGCCACTGGGACTACATCCTGAGGGGCGTCCTG
>CANFHS010000081.1 GCA_947446835.1 Bacteriovoracaceae bacterium | reverse complement strand
GGGCATGGGTGGTATGGGCATGCCGATGGGGAACATGGGCATGGGTGGTATGGGCATGCCGATGGGGAACATGGGCATGGGTGGTATGGGCATGCCGATGGGGAACATGGGCATGGGTGGTATGGGCATGGGCGGTATGGGCATGCCGATGGGGAACATGGGCATGGGCGGTATGGGCATGCCGATGAGCGGTGGCATCGGGAGTGGTCTTGGTGGCGGTATTGGCGGCGGCATCGGAGGCTGGGGCTGGCCCGGCAACTCGGTGGGTGGCTGGTATTCGGCCTCGATGAACGCGGCCCAGCTCCAGTACCAGCGTTCGATGACGATGCAGCAGGACTTCATGATTTCCCAGCAGCAGGCCCTGGAGGCCACATGGCGCTACCAGCAGGCCCTTTCCAACATGTACGGAATGGGCGGCTTCGGTCTGGGCGGCTTTGGCGGCCTGAACGGCAGCATCGGGTTCGGTGGTCTGGGCGGGGGCCTGTTCGGCACCGTCAACATCGGTCTGGGCGGTTCAGGGGGCTTTGGCGGCGCCCGGAACTTCTGACCTCGATCAAATTTTGACGTAAAAATCCTGATGGGCTCGGCTCCTGAATGGGATCCGGGCCCATCGCATTTCAGGGAATCCCTGGGTACATTTCGGCGCTTGGCCAATGGCGGGGGGATCGTGGCACAATTTGAGGGTGATGCTGCGAAAAGGCCTTTCTCTGCTGATCGTCCTTCATTGTGCCGTACTGCTGGTCGCGCCTTACCGTACCGCGCATGATCCTACCGCCCGGGACGCTCGCGACTGGCTGGAGCGTTACACGCGCCCTTTGTCGTTCGGAGTTCAGTGGAGTTTTTTTGCTCCGGAGCCAGGCCCTCCGCCGGTCTACGTGGAGTGGGAACTCCTGGACCGTGAACAGAAGTCCCTGGAGCGGGGTACCTGGCCTGAAACCTGGGATGGCTTCGCGATCCGGGAACGGCAGAACAAGCGCACCCAGGCCGGGCGGTTCGTTTCCCAGAACGATCTGCAAGCGGAAGCGGTCCTCTTGCCGTTCCTCTGCAAGACCCACCCGGGAGCCCACGCGGTCAAGCTTTGGCGAGTCCAGGAAACCCTCCCCAGGATGGAGGAAGTCCGCTCCGGGCAGCGGAAAATCGGGGACCGGGTAGGGGCTGACCATCACTATGTTTCCCACTCCTTTTGCCCCGAACCGGGAGAGCAGAACGGATGACTCTTTCTCGTTGGATCAAAGGGGTCTGGAGCGGCTGGGAACGTTTCTGGTTTGAGGCGGAGTCCGAGCTGCCTGTCCGGGTTTTCAGGCGGGTCTTTGCTGGCCTGCTTCTTTGCTTTTATGCATTGAGAACGCCCGACCTCATGCTCTTCTATTCGAAGAACGGGATCCTGCCGCTTTCAGTGATGGAAACGGTGATGGACATGAGATGGCGATTCTCGCTCCTGCGCCTGTTTTCCGGCGACCTGGCCGTTTGGGGGCTCCACTTCCTGTTCCTGGGCGCCCTGATGGCATTGATCCTGGATTGGAGGCCCCGTGCCTCGGCCATCGTGGCTTTCGTGCTTCATGTCTCGTTCCTGCACCGGAACTACATGATCGCCTACGGCATGGACCTGATTTCGACTTTCCTGCTGTTCAATCTCTGCCTGACCAGCAAGAGCGGAAAAACCATCCTTGATTCCGTGGCTTTAAGGCTGTGCCAGTTCCAGGTTTGCGTCATTTACGGATATTCGGGGCTGGAAAAGCTTCGGGGCACGAGCTGGTGGAGCGGGGAAGCCCTGTGGTTTGCCTTGGCCAATCCCCAGCTGGCCCGGTTTGACTTCACTTGGCTGGCGGACTACCCGGGGCTGATCGCGTTTGCCACCTGGAGCTCGCTGCTCTGGGAGGTGTACTTCCCGGTCCTGATCTGGGTGCCCAGGCTCCGGTATCCAGTCCTGGTGTTCGGGGTGCTCCTGCACCTGGGAATCGCGTTGACGATCAATATCCCGTTCTTCGGGCTCCTCATGATTGTCAGCTATTTGACCTTTGTCCGGCCGTCCGAGCTGGAGCGCCTCTGTCTAATGTTCAGACAGAGTGTGTTTAAAAAATCTCAAGTTCAGCCCAGTGGCGCCGATCAGTTCAGTGTCTGAAGCAAACGGGGCTTTGGTGGGCCCCCGGAGCTGACGACAACTTGGCTGAGGACCGCTACGCACTGCTAATTGCCGTCTGAGGAGGCGGTGATTGGGTACAGCACAGGGTGTGGCGGTCCTCTCCTTCTTTTTTGCACCGTTTTCTGAGATTCAGATCCTTGTATGGCAAGCCTGAACCACATTGGAATCGCGGTGCAAAACCTCCCCGAACTCAAGCGGCTGTTTTCCCTGCTGGGTCTTGAGACTGGCCACATCGAGCCGGTCCCGGATCAAGGCGTGGTGACGCACTTTCTGCCGCTGCCGGTCGTCCAGGGGCATCTGGAGCTTCTGGAGGTCACGGATCCTGCCGGAACGGTGGCCAAGTTCCTGGCCAAACGAGGTCCGGGCATCCACCATCTGTCCTTCCTGCTGGGGCGGGGCGAGCTGGATGGCTTGACCGAGCGGCTCAAAGCGGAAGGATACCGGCTCATCTATGATCAGGCCCGGCCCGGGGCGCACCAGATGCGCATCAATTTCATCCACCCGGCCTCCGCTTCTGGCATCCTGATCGAAATCATGGAGCCCGCCCACTGATGCTGCAGCTGCGCCTGACCCCCGCCGTGAAGTTCCTGCTGATCGCTTGTGTCGGCACCTTTTTGGTCCAGCAAACCGCCGACCAGTTCCTGGGCGGGCACCTGCTGGAATGGCTGGCGCTGATTCCCTCGGCCTTTGTCGGGGAATTCCGGGTGTGGCAGCTGCTGACCTATTCCTTTCTGCATGGCGATGTCATGCACCTGGTCCTGAACATGCTGATGCTGGTTTTTGTGGGCTCAGAGCTGGAAGGGCTTTGGGGAACCCGGCGTTTTGTCCGGTACTACCTGATCTGCGTGCTGACCGGCGGGGTGTTCTACCTGCTGATGCAGCTAGGCATCTGGCGGGGCCTGGGTTTGAGCACGCCCCTGGTGGGTGCGTCGGGCGGAATCTACGGACTTCTCATGGCTTACGGCATCCTGTTCGGGGAGCGGGTGCTCCTTTTCATGATGCTGTTTCCCATGAAGGCCAAGCACTTCATCTGGGTTCTGATCGGGGTGGAGTTCTTCTCGAGCATCTTTTCGGGCCGGGGAGGCTTGGGGAGCGTGGCTCACCTGGGCGGGATGGTGGGGGGCTTCGCAGCCCTCTGGGGCCGGGCGGCTTTCCAGGCGGCCCAGCGCCGCCGGGGCCAGGGCGCGGAACGCGCCAGGTCCAAGCCAAAACGCAAATCGGGCTCGCACCTCAAGCTCATCATCAACAATGAGCGTCCCGGCGAGGACGGCGGGGATGATGCCGACTCGGGCCCTAAAACCTGGCATTGACACCCTTTGGCTCGGCGGGCTATCTCTCCGGGACCATGACTCTTTTGCACGATGCGGTGGAAGCCAAGAAGTTCGATGTGCGAGTGGTTGAGCGGCAGCTCGATCGCGGCGTAGTCCAGCAGAAGGACCGGGAGAAGTTCCTGAAGGAACTTCCGGACGATGCTGCGAATGCCGAGTACGTCAGCATTGAAGCCATCGCCTCCGAAGGCGAAAGCAATTCTTCAGCCTGATCCTGGTTTTTCAAGGCAGGCCCTGAGCGCCCCGAGGGGCGGAGGTCCGCATGTCGCACAATCCTCATTCGCAGGAAGGCGTTGAGTCCGTCACCATTCTGGGGACGGGCCCTGCTGGCCTGACCGCCGCCATTTATGCGGCGCGGGCCAACCTGAAGCCCCTGGTCGCCGAAGGCGAGCAGCCGGGCGGCCAGCTGACCATCACGACCGAAGTCGAGAACTATCCCGGTTTCGCGGACGGAGTGCTCGGTCCCGAGCTGATGGCGAATTTCCGCAAGCAGTCGGAGCGTTTCGGTACCCGCTTCATCCAGGGCAACGTGGTGAAGGCGGATCTGGCCAAGCGTCCTTTCACGCTCGAGTTCGCGGATGGCCGCGTGGTCAAGACGCAGACCTTGATCATCTCGACGGGTGCTTCGGCCAAATGGATTGGCCTGCCCTCCGAGCGCAAGCTGCTGGGCAAGGGCGTTTCGTCGTGCGCGACCTGTGACGGGTTCTTCTTCAGGAACCTGGACATCGCCGTGGTCGGCGGTGGCGACACTGCCATGGAAGAGGCCACTTTTCTGACCCGTTTCGCCAAGAGCGTCACCGTGATCCATCGCCGCGATACCCTGCGCGCGTCGAAAATCATGCAGGAAAAGGCGCAGAAGAATCCCAAGATCAAGTTCGTCTGGAACGCCGCGATCGAGGAGATCCTGGGCGAGAAGGAAGTGGAAGGCGTCCGCATCCGCGACCTGGTCAAGAACGAGACCTACGATCTGCCCTTCAAAGGGGTCTTCGTGGCCATCGGACATGAGCCCAACACGCGGCTCTTCCAGGGCCAGTTGAAGCTGGACGCCGCGGGCTACCTGCTCACCGAGGCGGGCAGCACCCGCACGAACATTCCGGGCGTGTTTGCCGCGGGCGACGTGGCGGACCATGTTTACCGGCAGGCCATCACGGCGGCAGGCACCGGCTGCATGGCAGCCATCGATGCCGAACGTTACCTGGAATCCGGAGAAGCGTGATGTCCACGAATTCCCTGGACGATCTCCAGGAGCAGGTCCGGGTCCGTTTCGAGAAGCTCGACAAGTTCCGCGAGAAGGGCGAGAGCCCCTTCAAGAACGGAATGACGCCGACGGCATTGGCCGCGGAGATGCACCGGCTTCACGACGAGTACACGCGTGAGGAGCTTGAGTCGCGCAACGTGCGCTGCTCGGTGGCTGGCCGGATCATGGCGATCCGCGACTTCGGCAAGGCGGGCTTCCTGCAGGTCCGTGACCGCACCGGCATCCTGCAGATGTACGTGTCCAAGCAGGACCTGGGTGAAGAAGGCCATGCCCGCTACAAGATGCTCGACGTGGGCGACATCGTGTTCGGCGAGGGCAAGCTCTTCAAGACCAAGACCAACGAGCTTTCGCTCCACTGCGACCGACTGGAGCTGCTGACCAAGTCGCTGCGTCCCTTGCCGGAGAAGTACCACGGCATCGCGGACGTCGAGATCAAGTACCGCCAGCGTTACCTCGACCTGATCATGAGCGAGGAGACGAAGGAAACCTTCCGCAAGCGCTCCCGGATCGTGAGCGAGGTGCGCAAGTTCTTCCTGGACAAGGATTTCATGGAGGTCGAGACCCCCATGATGCATCCCATTGCCGGGGGTGCCGCGGCGCGGCCGTTCATCACGCACCACAACACCCTGGACATGGACCTGTTCCTTCGCATCGCCCCGGAGCTTTACCTGAAGCGCCTGGTGGTCGGCGGATTCGACCGTGTTTTCGAGATCAACCGGAACTTCCGGAACGAAGGCATCTCGATCAAGCACAATCCCGAATTCACGATGCTCGAGTTCTACATGACCTACGCCACCTTCGAGGATCTGATGGATCTGACGGAGGAGCTGTTCCAGCGGGTGGCCGACAATGTGCTGGGTCGCAAGCAGCTGACCTACCAGGGCACCGAGATCAACCTGGAAGGGCGCTGGGAGCGTATCAGCGTCGAGGACGCCATCCTGAAGCATTCGGGCTTCAAGGACCGGTCCAAAGTCCGCGACCGCGAAGCCCTGCTGGCCTACGGCGACTCTTCGGGCATCCACATGGATCCCAAGGACTCGACCGGCGGCCTGATGATGCGGATCTTCGACGAGGAGGTGGAGGCCAAGCTGATCCAGCCGACCTTCATCACCCACTATCCGACCGATGTTTCGCCGCTTTCCCGCCTGAACGAGAAGGATCCCTTCATCGTCGACCGCTTCGAATTGTTCGTCTACGGACGCGAGATGGCCAACGCGTTCTCGGAGCTGAACGATCCGATCGACCAGAAGAACCGCTTCCTGCAGCAGGTCGATGCCAAGAATTCCGGCAACGAGGAAGCCTGCGACATGGACGAGGACTACGTGACCGCGTTGGAATACGGCATGCCGCCCACCGCCGGCCAGGGGATCGGCATCGACCGCATGGTCATGCTGTTCACCGATTCGGCCTCCATCCGCGACGTGATCCTGTTCCCGCAGATGCGGCCCCTGCCCAAGGCGGTGGTCGGTGAGTCGGCGGAGGCCCAGGACAGCTGATGACGCGGGCGAGATCGGCTGTACCGACCCTCGCCTGGCGTTTTCTCCTGACCCGGCAGTCGGACGGGTTCCTGTCCTTCATTGCCTGGGTGTCCGTGGTGGGGGTGGCCCTGGGCGTGCTGGCCCTGGTGGTGGTGACGAGCGTCATCAACGGCTTCGAGGGTGAGCTGGTCCGGTCGATCACCGGCATGAACGGGGACGTGGTCCTGTATTCCCGCGGTGAGCCGATCCGTGATCCGGCGCTGGTCGAGCGCAAGATCCGCCAGGCCGTGCCCGAAACGGAGGCGGTGACCGCTTCGTTCGTGTCCGAGATGATGGCCTCGGGTCCCAACAGCGTGGCAGGCGCGGTCCTGGAGGGCGTGGACTTCGGCACCGTGGGCGGAGTGACCCGGATCCTGGATCGGGTGCGCGCCGGGCGTCTGCCCCAGAAGGAAGACGAGCTGGCGCTGGGAACGGCGTTGGCCGAGAAGATCGGCGCCAAGGTCGGGACCGAGGTGCGCCTCATCGCCCCGTTCGCGGGCGAAGCCACGGGAGGCGCGCCGGGCGCTCCCAAGGTGCTGACGGGAGTCGTGACGGGCCTCGTGCAGATGGGCATGCATGACTACGACTCCAAGTTCGTTTTCGCGACGCTGCCTGCGGTCCAGAAGTTCCTGGAGTTGCCCGGACGGGTGACCGCATTCAAGCTGCGCCTCAAGCCGGGCACGGAAACGCGGAAGGCTTCGGATCGCCTGACCGATGCCTTCGGCTACCCATTCCGCGCCAAGGACTGGGGGCAGCTCAACCGGAATCTGCTGTATGCCATCCAGCTCGAAAAGGTGGTCATCTCCATCATCCTGACGGTGATCGTGATCGTGGCGGCCTTCAATGTGGTCAGCACGCTCATGATGATGATCCACGACAAGACCCGCGAGATCGCCATCCTGAAGGCCATGGGGTTCCGCCCTGACCAGAGCTTCCGCCTGTTCTGCCTGGTGGGCATGGGGATCGGCGCCGCGGGCACCCTGGCGGGAGTCGGGCTGGGCCTTTTGCTGAACGAGGTGCTGGCGCGAAGCCGGCTGATCCGGCTTCCCGCGGACATCTACTACATCGGGTTCCTGCCGGTGGTGGTCCATTGGAAGGAGATCGCGTGGATCGGCGGCCTGGCGCTCACGATCACGTTTGTCGCAACCTTTTATCCGGCACGCCAGGTTTCGCGGCGTTCGCCGCTCGATGGACTGAGGTACGGCTGATGGCTGAGGTGCTGCTCAAGGCGGAGAAGCTGAAGAAATCCTTTTTCAAGGGCAAGGTCGAGATCCCCGTGGTTCGCGGGGTGGATCTGGCGCTGGGCACGGGCGAGACGGTGGCCATCACGGGCGCCTCGGGCGTGGGCAAGAGCACGCTCCTGCACATGCTGGGCACCCTCGAAGCGCCCACCGCGGGGCGGGTGATCTTCGGTCCGGAGAAGCAGGACCTGTTCGGATTGTCCGAGAAGGCGCTTTCCCAGTTCAGGAACCGCAGCCTCGGTTTCGTTTTCCAGTTCCATTACCTTTTGCCCGAGTTTTCGGCCCTCGAAAACGTCATGATGCCCGCCATGATCTCGCGCCTGCCCAGAGGACCTGCGGAGAAGCAGGCGCGCGAGCTCCTGGAGTTCGTGGGTCTGGGGCATCGACTGGACCATCGCCCGGGGGAGCTTTCCGGCGGCGAGCAGCAGCGCGTGGCCATCGCGCGCTCGGTGATCCTGAGACCCAAGCTTCTCCTCGCCGACGAACTGACGGGAAATCTGGATTCGGTGAACAGCGCGCACGTGATGGATCTTTTGCGTCGTCTCAACCAGTCCATCGGGATTTCGATTCTTCTGGTGACCCACGATCAGAGTTTGGCGAAGACAATGCAGCGCGTCTTGGTGATGCGCGATGGTCAGTTTGTCAGTTAAATCGTTGACTATCCCTGGAACCCCTCCTACAGATGAGGAGGTGAACCCCAACACCCGGTATCTCTTCAAGTGTTTCGCGCTTGCACTGATTTTTGGGTGTTCGGTGTCGGGTGCGTGGATCGCGCCCGCCCGCGCAGCGGGTGATGACAGCCGAGTCACCTCGGTGGCTTCTTTCCTGGGCAAGACGGTCGGCACCATCGAAGTGCGTGGCCAGAAGCGGATCGAGAAGGAAGCCATCCTCAACAAGATCGGGACCAAGCCCGGCCAGACCCTGACGCGCGATTCGCTTCGCGCCGATCTGCAGGCGCTTTTCACCATCGGTTACTTCAACGACATTTCCGTGAACGCGGAGCCCGGCACCCAGGGCACGGTGAACCTGGTTTTCGAGGTTCGCGAGCGTCCGGTCATCTCGCGGGTGGACTTCGAGGGCAACGAGCGGATCTCGACTTCCGACCTGAAGGAAGTGGCCAAGATCAAGGAATGGTCCATCCTGGACGTCAACAAGGTACGCGAGGATGTGGCGCTCCTGCAGAAGAGCTACGAGGACAAGGGCTTCTACCTGGCCAAGGTCGGGTATGAGCTTCGTCCCGGCAAAGATGACCAGGTCGAGCTCATCTACAAGATCAGCGACTTCGAAAAGGTCCAGATCAAGAAGATCACCTTCCTGAACAACCGGCACTTCACCGATGACAAGCTCAAGGGCTTGCTCATGGAGACGCGCGAGGGCGGCGCCCTGTCGTTCGTGAGTGGCTCGGGCAACTTCAAGGAGGCCGCGTTCAAGACCGATCTTCAGCGCCTGACCTACTTCTACCTCGACAACGGGTACGTGAAGTTCCGGTATGAGAACCCGGTGGTCACGGTCAGTGACGACAAGCGGTACCTGTTCATCACGGTCTACGTGGACGAAGGCGAGCAGTACCGCCTGGGCACGGTCGATTTCTCGGGTGACATGCTGTTCTCCAAGGAAGAGCTGAACCGGGATATCCAGATGCCCGAGGGGGAGACGTTCTCGATCTCCCGCAGGAACGCCGACATCCAGCGCCTGACGGAACGGTACCAGGACGAAGGCTATGCCTTCGTGAACGTCATTCCGAAGATGAACATCCGCGACGACGTGAAGCGGGTGGATATCGATTACAGCTTCGAGAAGGGGAGCCTGGTCCGCTTCGGCGAGATCAATGTCGTGGGCAACTCCAAGACCTACGACAAGGTCATCCGTCGGGAACTGAAGATCAGGGAAGGCGAGCTGTACAGCGGCACCAAGCTGCGGCAGTCGCGCGAGAACGTGGAGCGCCTGGGCTTCTTCTCGCCGGGCGAGGTCATCTTCAATACGGTGACGCCCAAGGGCAAGCCGGAGGTGCTGAATGTCGAGATCTCCGTCAAGGAGCGCTCCACCGGCACGATCACCCTGGGTGCGGGTTATGGCTCGGTCCAGAAGTTCTTCTTCACGACCCAGATTTCCGAGATCAACCTGTTGGGTCGCGGCCAGAACCTGAGCCTCACCGCCCAGCT
>CANFHS010000080.1 GCA_947446835.1 Bacteriovoracaceae bacterium | reverse complement strand
GATCGAGACCTTCACGATCCTGCTCAAGGCGGTCATCCTGCTCACGGTGGTGGGGTACACCATCAAGGACAGGATCCTCCAGGCCGTGCCGCTTTCCGCGGCCGAGCCGGTTTCGCAGCTGGGGGTCTTCGCGCAGACCGCGCGGACCATCATCCTTCCCGTCATCGTCATCCTTTTGTCGTTCGCGGTCCTGGACTTCATGCTCAACCGCTGGGAGTACATGAAGCAGCTGCGCCTGACGAAGCAGGAAGCCAAGCAGGAATCCAAGGAACGCGACGGTGACCCGCAGATCAAGGCCCGTGTGCGCGCCATTGCCCGTGAGCGCGCCCGGCGCCGCATGATCGACGCGGTCAAGAAGGCCGACGTCATTGTCACCAACCCGACCCACATCGCCATCGCGCTCAAGTACGACAAGGACAGCATGGCCGCCCCCAGGGTCGTGGCCAAGGGCGCCGATTTTCTGGCGCAGAAGATCAGGAAGATCGCCACGGACGCAGGGATTCCGCTGGTCGAGAACGTCCCGCTGGCCCGGACCCTGTACAAGGCGGTCAAGGTCGGACAGTTCGTGCCTCGCGCGCTTTATCAGGCAGTCGCCGAGGTCCTGGCCCACGTGTATCGTTTGAAGGGGAGGAGATTCTAAGTGAAGACCTTCATGGAGCGCCTTTCCAGGAATTCGGACATGGCCATCGCGGTGGGGCTGGTCGCCATCCTGGCGGTCATGGTCATCCCGATGCCGCCGTTCCTTCTCGACCTGATGCTGTCGATCGGCATCGGCTTCGCCATGGTCCTGCTCCTGACGGCGGTCTACGCCAACCGGGCACTCGACTTCAGCGTCTTCCCTTCCATCCTGGTCATCATCAACTTCATCGTCATCACCAAGGGCGCCGGCCGCGTGGCCGAAGTCGCGGCCCGGTTCACCTTGGACGCCATGCCCGGCAAGCAGATGGCCATCGATGCCGATCTGAACGCGGGCGTGATCAACGAGGAACAGGCCCGCCTGCGTCGTTCCGAGATCGCCCGCGAGGCCGATTTCTACGGAGCCATGGACGGTGCCTCCAAGTTCGTCCGCGGTGACGCCATCGCCGGTATCCTCATCGTGGTGGTCAACATCGTGGGCGGGATCCTGATCGGGACCCTGCAGCGGGGAATGGATATCGCCCAGGCGGCCGAGACCTTCACCCTGCTCACCATCGGTGACGGTCTGGTCACCCAGATCCCGGCCCTCATCGTCTCGACCGCAGCGGGCATCATCGTGACCCGCACGGCCACCTCCACGAACTACAGCCAGGAGTTTGCCCGCCAGCTGGTCATGCAGCCCAAGGCGCTGATGGCCGCGGGAGCCGTGATGGGCTTCATGGCCATCATTCCGGGCCTGCCGCACCTGCCGTTCCTGATCCTGGGGGCGGTGCTGTTCTACTCGGGCCGCAACCTGAAGAACAGGGCGGATGCCGAGGCCGAGGCCAAGCGGACGCAGGAAATCAAGGACAAGGCGAAGCCCCAGGCCGAGAAGCTGGAGAACCTGCTTTCGGTCGACCTCCTCGAGCTCGAGGTGGGTTATGGGCTCATCTCCATCGTGGATGCCGACCAGAACGGCGACCTGCTGGAGCGCATCACGAACATCCGCAAGCAGTTCGCGCTCGACCTGGGCATCATCGTTCCGCCCCTGCGCATCCGCGACAACCTCGAGCTCAAGCCCGGCGATTACCAGGTGCTGCTCAAGGGCGTCCAGGTGGGCGAAGGCTCGCTCATGGTGGGTCACGTCCTGGCCATGGATCCGGGCAACGTGGCCCAGCCTGTGGCCGGCGTTCCCACCCGCGAGCCCGCCTTCGGGCTGGACGCGATCTGGATCTCGCCCCGCCAGAAGGAGGAGGCCACCTACGCGGGCTACACCGTGGTGGACCTCTCCACCGTCATCGCCACGCACCTCACGGAGCTCATCCGCCAGAACGCCCCGGAGCTTCTGGGACGCCAGGAGCTTCAGTCGCTGCTGGACACCCTCAAGCAGACCGCACCGAAGGTGGTCGAGGACGTCATCCCGAACCTGCTGCAGATCGGAACCGTGCTCAAGGTGCTCAAGAACCTGCTCAAGGAGTCGGTTCCCATCCGGGACATGCGGACCATCCTGGAAACGTTGGCCGAGATGGCTCCGTTCCAGAAGGATCCGCAGCTGCTCACCGAGCACGTCCGCACCGCCCTGGCCCGGACCATCACCCGAAAGCTGGTCGGACCGGACGGCAAGCTGCAGCTGCTGACCCTCGATCGCGGCATCGAGGAAGCCATCGCGGGCGGCATCATCCAGACCGACCAGGGCCAGCAGCTTTCGCTGGACCCCGAGTTCGTGCGCCAGTTCGTGCAGCGCCTGAACGAGCAGGCCGTCCAGCTGGCCTCGCATTCCAGCCAGGCCGTCGTGCTGTGCTCGCCTCTCATCCGCCACCACCTGAAGTCCCTGGTGGAGCGCTTTGTTCCCAGTCTCGTGGTGCTCTCGCACAACGAGATCACCCCGAATGTCCAGATCCAGGCTTTCTCAACCGTGAGGATGTCACATGCAAGTTAAGAAATTCGAGGCCCCGACCATCCAGGAGGCGCTGGAAAACATCAAGCGCGAGCTCGGTCCCGAGGCCATCATCCTCCATACCAAGAAGCACCGGAAGGGCTTCGGCCTGATGGGTAATGGCTCGGTGGAGATCACCGCCGCGGTATCCGAGAGGGCCATCGTGAAGAAGGGGCTCTCGGAGTCCCGGATTCCCGCCGATGCCCGCGAGAAGATCCGCAATCTTCCTGCCGACAAGCAGGCCGAGGTCTATGACAAGCAGATGGACCGGATGCTGAGCCGCAAGGCTGCCGAGACGCAGGACCGGGTGGATCTCGGCGCCCGCGCATCGGTGCGCGGCGCTGCCGCCCGTGCCGCGGAAGCCTCCAGCCGGAACGTCACCCGCCAGCGTTACGTGGACATCGATCCTGAGGATCGTCCGGTGGCGGCCCAGGCCTCGGCCGCCCGTGCCGCACTGGACGCCGCCGTTCGCGCGTCCGAAGAAAGAGCTCCCCGGCCCGTGGCGGCGACCACCGCTCCGGCCCTGCGTCCCCGCACCCAGTCCGGGACCATGACGCTCGAGCAGGAAGTGGCTCATCTGAAGCGCATGATGGTCGAGATGAAGGAAACCTCCGAGGCCGCTGCCCCCCAGGGCGGGAACCTGGGGCAGGGCTCCCTTTTCACTCCCGCGCTGGAGGACGCCTTCGAGCAGCTCACGCTGGCGGGGGTCGAGAAGCGCAATGCCTTGAACCTGGTCCGCAAGGTGGGCTTCGAGCTGGGGCAGGAGCGCGCCGCCGCTCCCGAGCAGGTGCTCGACCAGCTGGCCTCCGAGATCATGGATTCGCTGCGGGTCCGTTCCTCGCTGAACGGGCTTGAGCCGCGTTCCCAGACAGGCAAGACGGGCGCGCCCGAAGTGCTGGCCCTGGTGGGCTCCACCGGGGTGGGAAAGACCACCACCATTGCCAAGCTGGCCTCCGAGGCCATCCTGCGCCGCAACCTCAAGGTGGGTCTGATCAACCTGGACAGCTACAAGGTTGCGGCATTCGACCAGCTGGCCACCTACGCCAAGATCCTGAACGTTCCCTTCCGTTCGGCGCAGTCGGCCGAGGACCTGAAGGCCGCCCTGGGCGATTTCAAGAGCCTCGATCTGGTGATCATCGACACCACGGGCCGGTCCCAGCGCGATCCCAAGTCGCTGCAGGAAATGCAGGAGCTCCTGGGGGCTGTTGAGGGCATCCGGACGCAGCTGGTGGTCTCGGCCACCACGCGCGACGCGGAACTGCTCGACATGGCCAGCCGGTTCTCGGTGTTCCGGCCTGAAGGCATCCTGTTCTCCAAGCTGGATGAGGCGACCTGCTTCGGCTCGATCTACAACCTGAGCCAGAAGGTGAACCTCCCGCTGACCTACTTCACCACCGGCCAGCGGGTTCCCGAGGATATCGAAGAGGCCTCTGTCGAGCGCATCGCCGCCCTGATCCTGGAGCTCTGATCCATGGACCAGGCCGATACCTTGCGTAGACTGATGCGTGAACGCGCAGGCGACTCCCGGCAGGACGAGGAGGGAGTGCCGGTCCATTGCCCGCAGGTCCTGACCGTGGCCAGCGGGAAGGGGGGCGTGGGCAAGAGCTGCCTGGTGGCGAACCTTGGAACGCGCCTGGCGCGCCAGGGGCTTCGCGTCCTGATCGTGGACGGGGACTTCGGCCTGGCCAACCTGGACCTGCTCTTCGGTGTCCAGGTCGAGGCCACGCTCGAGAACGTCCTGCAGGGCCATGCCCCCATCCAGGACGCCCTGGTGGGCATCGAGCCGAACCTCTGGCTGCTGCCTTCGGCTTCGGGCCTGATGAGTGCCCGCGGCTGGGGACTGCCTGACCGCGAGCGGCTGCTGCGGATGCTGGAGCAGTGTCCGTGGGAAATGGACATCATCCTCATCGACGCTGGGGCCGGAATCCACGACTCGGTGCTGGAGCTGCACAGTCCCGCGTACCGCAGCCTGCTCGTGCTGACGCCCGAGCCCACCTCGTTGGCCGACGCCTACGCGCTGGTCAAGTGCCTGCGGCGGTCCATGCAGGTTTCCCGCTTCGAAGTGGTGGTGAATCAAGCTTCTGACGGTCGCGAGGCGCAGGCCACCTTCCAAAAGCTCAAGGATATCGCATCACGGTTTCTTGACGTCGAGCTCGTGTACCTGGGGCATCTGAGCCGCGACGAAAAAATCATCCAGTCGGTGATGAAACGCAAAATCCTGTTAGACTTGGACGGTGAATGCGCTGCTGCCAAGTGCATCGATCTGATCGCAAAAAGGCTGGTTTCCAGCCTTCCCGAAAAGGTCATGAACGAGACAGCAGGGGCGGGTCTCAGCCGGTTCATGGATGATCCGGCGCAGGTGGTGCCAGGGAACAGTGCGAAGTTTTTCTTCCGGACTTTGCTGGGCGAGGTGAACAAATGAGTCTGAATCAGGGTTTGCAGAAGTACCGGGACGCTTCCAAGGGCTCGGTCAAGGGCGCCGCCAAGAAGGCCGCCGCAGCCGCGCAGAAGGCCAAGGAAAAGCCTGCGGCAGCCGCCGGGGGCAAGACGGATGAGGTGGAAGGTCTGCAGTCGGCCGTCGCCGAAGCCCAGGCCGCGGAGGCCGCCGCCCGCGAGGAGGCCGAACTCCAGAAGGAAATCGCCCTGGAGCTGGAGCGCGAGGCCGCGACCACCAATGCCCTGGTGAAGGAAGATTTTTCGCCCACGAACTCCACCCGCGACAAGCTGATCGTCGAGTACGCGCCGCTGATCAAGTACATCGCCCAGAAGATTGCCGCCCGTCTTCCGGCCAACATCGAGCTCGACGACCTCATCTCCTCCGGGGTCATCGGACTCATGGACGCGATCGACAAGTACGACGCCACCCGCGACAACAAGTTCAAGACGTACGCCGAATTCCGCATCCGCGGCGCCATCCTGGACGAGCTTCGCGCCCAGGACTGGGTGCCCCGCTCGGTCCGCGAGAAGGCCAAGCAGCTGGAGCGGTGCTATTCCAAGATCGAACAGCTGAAGGGTCGCCAGGCCACCGACGAGGAAGTCTGCCAGGAGCTGGGGATCAACCAGGAAGAATTCCATGACATGCTCAACCAGGTCCGGAGCGTGTCGCTGCTTTCGTACGACGACCTTTCCAGCTTTTCCAAATCCGACAAGCGCGCGCTCCACGGCTTCGGGGACAATGGTCCCAAGTCACCCACGCCGTTCAGCGAAGTGAACGTGGCTGCGGTCAAGCGGCTCATCGCGGACGCCATCCGCGATCTGCCCGAGAAGCAGCGGCTCGTGCTGTCGCTCTATTACTACGAGGACCTGAACCTCAAGGAAATCGGCCGCGTCCTGGACGTGACCGAATCGCGGGTCAGCCAGCTGCACACCCAGGCCATTCTCCGGCTCAAGGGCAAGCTGCGCGGCCACTGGGACGAGTTCCTGACCCTGATGGGCGGCTGAGCCCAGGGGCTTCAGCCCTGGGGCTTGCTCAGCTCCGCGTACAGGTTCTTCGCGGCCGCTTCTTCCTCAGGCGTCTGGAACGTGAAGAGGAAGCCCGCTCGCCAGAGGTAGGGGATGGGCGACAGGACGTGAGTGCCCATGCCCATTTCGTGGCACCACACGACGGTCCCCTTCAGTACCGTCGAAGGCATGGCTTCCAGCACCAGCTCGGCCTGCTGTCCGGCATAGAGCTTCTGGCTGGTGAACAGCCCCACACCCGTCGCCGAAAGGTCCCGGAGGATGGCCCTGACCTGGACGACCTGCTGACCCGGGCCGGCCTGGCCCACGCGCAATTCGCCACGAAGGCGGCGCATTTCCACCTCGGCTCGGGGGGCTTTTCTGGCTTCTGGCGGTTTGCTTGCGGCTTCGGTCATTCTTCACATTAGCTTCACCGAAAACCGGGGTGACTTCCACTGTGTAAGCGTCGACACGCTGGCTTCAAGTCCTTGAATCAAATCTTGAATCCGATTCGAATGGCGTAACGACGGTCCTCGATCCCTCCGGGATTGAGGCTCATTTCTTCACCGGTCGTGGCCAGCTCGATTTCGAGGGCCTTCAGGTCCAGGCCCAGTCCGCCGCTCAGGTACCCCTGGTTGATGCCCAAGCGGGGCGAAAGGACCCCGTAGCGGACCTCGCCTCCCAGGTGCACCAGGCGAAACAGGCTGCCGCCGGCATTGTTGCCGATGTCGGTCAGCTCCAGGGCAAATACTCCGTAACGAAAGGGGCCCAGCGCCTCCTTGCGGGCCGAGATTCCCATCCCCAAGGTGCGCGGCTGGGTGGGTGGGGCCAGGCCGGTATCCAGGACGTGCACCGGCAGGTTGGAGTAGCGTCCGCCCAGCAGGTTGTTCAGGGCCAGCGCCGGAGTGAACTTCCAGCCCTTGGGCTGCCAGTGCAGCAGCCAGGTGGTGCCGAGGTCGAAGTCCACCTGCGCCCCGTCTCCGCCGGTACTGGCAGGGGAAAAGCTCACCCCCTGCACCAGGTCGACCAGGCTGTAACCCTGCTTGCTGGCCAGCCGGTAGGTGGCATGCGCGGTCATTCCGACCGTCAGCACCTCGTTCTCCAGGAACCGGCGTGCCACGGTGAACGCGGGGCCCAGGTCGGTGAGGGTGCCGGGATCGATCTGGTAGGAGCGCCGCAAGGTCACGTCGGCCTGGGTGCTGGAAATGAGGCCTACCGCCCAGGCCCATTTTCCACCGAAGGCCCGGGGAATATAGACCGCCGGAAACACGGTCTGGACCCGGCCGTGGGAATTCTTGCCCGCGGTGTCGCCGATCCTGGACAGGATGTCGCCGCCGCCGGTCAGATCGTTCAGGTTCTGGAGGGTCGTGGTGCTGGTCTGGGTCTGCACGTCCAGGATCTGGAAGCGCCACTCCGGATTGTCGGCAGCGCGCGCGGGATTTCCGAAGAAATTCTCGTCATAAAGCCCGGTGCTGATGCGGCAGCCACCCATGGCCGACGAGCGGATGCCCGAGTAGGGGCGGATGATCTGCTCCAGGGCGTGCGCGGGGGAGCCCAGGGTCCAGGAAGCAAGGAGGACGCAAAGTCCGACGTGGGTCTTCTTCATTCGCCGAATCCCTGCTGCAGCAGCGTGGCGCGAAGGCAATCGGGTGCGCTGGACGAAAGTGCCGCAAGCACGACGGCCACATCCAGTGTACCGGTCTTGAACTTTCCGTTCGAGGCCAGCTCGTTGGTCAGGGCCGAGCTGATGGCGCCGATGGTTCCCGAGAACTGGCCCCAGGTGGGGCTCGCGCCGTCCATCGCCGTGTCCGAAGGTGAAGTCACCAGGTCGACGGCCGCGGCCCCGCTCAGCACGGTGCCCGTCCGGGTGCAGTTGCTGATGGTCAGGCAGGTGGCGATGTTGTTCACGCAGGCGGTGGGGTCATCCGCCAGATCGGTTGTGGACAGCTTTCCGTCACCCCCCGAATCCTCGGCCAGGATTTCGGCGGCAAGCGCGAAGCCCGTCACAAAGCGGACCAGCCCCCGGAGGCCGGTGTTGGAGGAGATGGACGAAACCTTGAGGTAGGCTTCGTAGATGGCCTTGCGGCGGGCCAGCCCCGCGCCCACGGAGAGCTTGCCGGCCATCGTGGTCAGGCCCTGGGAGGCATCGCCATCGGCCATCGACGTGATGAACGCACCCATGCCCGCGCCTTGCTCATCCAGGATGGCGAAGGCTTCTTCGGACGCGGCCACCTCGGCCGAGTCAGTCCCCGACAGCTTGGCGTAGGCCTCGCGCGCGCAGGAGATGTCGCCCCGGTCGAAGCAGGCGCGCGCGGCCGAGAGCAGCTGCGCTTCGCTGGTGGGGGTGTCGAAGGGATCAAAGACGTTGCAACCCGCCAGGGTGATCAGCAGCGGCAGAACCAGCGCAGTCAGTCGGATTCGGGTCATCGGTCCCTAGATGGTAGGGGCCACCCGGAGCGTTGTAAAGCGATGCCCGGGAATCGCGAAGCGAGGCTCAGCCGCGCCAGCGGGCGGCAAGAGCCGCGACCTTCTGCTCCAGCTCGGCGAGTCCGCCGGCGTTCACGATCACCTCGGTGGCCGCATTGCGCCGCTCCTCATCCGAAGTCTGCGCGTCCAGCATCCGGGCGGCCAGCTCTTCCTGGATCCCGTCGCGTGCGCGGAGCCGGCGCAGGCGTTGCTCGCGCGGCGCCTCGACGACCACGAGCCCGTCGAGCTCGCGGGCGCGGCCGGTCTCGACCAGCAGCGCGGCTTCGTAGAGCACCACGGGAGCCGCGAGCCGGGCGATGCGCGAGGCGCTCTCGGCCCGGATCAGCGGATGCAGTATGGACTCCAGGTCCTGCCTCGCGGCAGGATCACCGAACACGATCTTCCTGAGCTCGGTACGGTCGGCAGTTCCGAAGCGCTTCAGGATGGCCTCATGGGCCGCGCCACCCGGGGCCGACAGCTCGCGCGCCACCTGGTCGGCGTCGATGACCGGCACGCCCGCCTTTTCGAAAAAGCGCGCCACCGTGCTCTTGCCCGCGGCGATGCCTCCGGTCAGCCCGATCACGCGGCAGGCGGCCTGGCGGTCCCGCGTGCCGGTCGGGAGCTTTCCGTGTCCGGAGGGAGTCACGGGGATTTCCGCTCCCGCTCCAGCTTCTTGGCCTCGTCCCACCACACGTCCATCTCAGCGAGCGTGCACTTTTCGAGCACCCGGCCTTCCTCGCGGGCGCGCTTCTCGACGTGCCGGAAGCGTCCCTCGAAGCGGTGCAGCTGCTCGCGAAGCGAGTCCTCGGGCTGGACCTTGGACAGGTAGGCCACATTGGCCACCGTGAAGAGCAGGTCCCCGATTTCGGAGGCCACGCGGGCCCTGAGCTTTTCCTTCTCATCGCCCGTGGCCTTTTCGAGGGCCAGCACTTCGACCTTGAGCTCCTGCAGCTCTTCCTCGATCTTGGCCAGCGGGCCGTGCAGGTCGGGCCACTGGAAGCCCACGCGGGTCACCTTCTCGATGACCCTTCCCGCGCGCTGCAGGGAGGGCATGCCCTTGGGCAGTCCGTCCAGGACCGAGGCATCCTTCTTCTCGGCCTTTTCCTTCTGCTTCTGGCGCTCCCAGTTGGCCAGGGCGGCGTCGGCGCTTTCGGCCGGCGTGTCGCCGAACACGTGGGGATGGCGGCGGATCAGCTTCTCGTTCAGGCCACGGGCCACGTCCTGGAACGTGAACGCGCCGGCCTCGGCGGCGAGCTCGCTGTGCAGCACCACCTGCATGAGCAGATCCCCCAGCTCCTCGCGGAACGGCAGGCGGATCTCGTCGCGTTTCAGG
>CANFHS010000079.1 GCA_947446835.1 Bacteriovoracaceae bacterium | reverse complement strand
GGAATCCCAGCACCAGCTCCCAGAGCGGGCCGTACCACTGGGTCAGCTGCACTTCGGAATCCCGCACCAGGGTCGGCACGGGAAACCCGAATCGGCCCAGGAGCCAGTCACTTCGGGTCAGATGATCCAGGCTGTCCCAGGTGGTGACCCCCGAAGAGGTCACCACCAGGCCCAGAAGAAACGAGGCCACAACCAGCCCGACTGCCGGCAGGAAGCGCCTCACAGCGTCAGCTCAGGAAGAGCATTTCGCGGTACTTGGGCAGCGGCCAGAAGTCGTCGGCCACGATGGCTTCGAGCTCATCGCAGACGGCGCGGGCTTCCACCATGGCCGTCGAGACATCGAGCGAAAGCACCCGGGCCCGCTCGTCCTCGGAGGACGCGGCTTCCGCCTTCTTGGAGGTCGCCTCGAGGGCCTCGCGTTTCTGCTGCAGATTGCCCAACAGCTTGCCGATGCGCTCGGCGACTCCGGCCTGCGGCGCGGTGATTCCCGCGGCCTTGGCCTGGGCCACCTGCATGGCCAGCTGCCCGTGGTAGGCAAAGCAGGCCGGCATGACCTGCGTGTCGAGCATGAGGCGCAGGGTGTCAAGCTCGATGAGCAGGTTCTTCACGTAGCGTTCCACGCGCACATGGTGGCGCGAGTGGACCTCGGCCTCGGTGAAGATGTCCATGCGGGTCAGAAGCTCGATCGAGCCCTTCTGCACCATCTGGTCCAGCGCCTCCGGCGTCTTCTTCAGGTTCAGGAGCCCGCGCTTGGCGGCCTCCTTCACCCACTCTTCCGAGTAGTTGTTGCCTTCGAAGCGGATGGCCTTGGTTTCCATCACCACCTCGCGGACCGTCTCCAGGCAGGCGTCGTCGAGCTTCTTGCCCGAAGCGAGCTTCTGCTTCAGGCGCGAAGTGACCTCGGCGAAGCCGTCGGCAGCGGCGGCGTTGACCAGGGTGACCGGGAACGCCGTCGAGGCCGACGAGCCCACCGCGCGGAACTCGAACTTGTTGCCGGTGAAGGCGAACGGGCTCGTGCGGTTGCGATCGGTGTTGTCCTTCATCACTTCCGGCAGGTTCGAGACGCCCAGCTGGATGACCGCGGCTTCGACGCCTTTTCCGGCGGTGGAGCCCGCTTCGATCTCATTGAGGATGCGGTCCAGCAGGTTGCCCAGGAACACCGAGATGATGGCCGGAGGCGCCTCGTTGGCACCCAACCGGTGATCGTTCCCGGCCGAGGCGATGCCCGCGCGGAGCAGGCCAGCGTGCTTGTGCACACCTTTCAGCACCGACGCCAGGCACATCAGGAAGCGCACGTTCTCGTGCGGCGTCTTGCCCGGGTCCAGCAGGTTCTCGCCATCGAGATCGGGACCGGAGGCCGCGATCGACATGGACCAGTTGTTGTGCTTGCCCGAGCCGTTCACGCCTGCAAAGGGCTTCTCGTGCAGCAGCACCGCGAAGTGGTGCCGCAGGGAAACCTTGCGCAGCACTTCCATCACGATCTGGTTGTGGTCGGTGGCGATGTTGGCTTCCTCGAAGATGGGAGCCGTCTCGAACTGCGAGGGAGCCACCTCGTTGTGACGGGTCTTGACCGGCACGCCCAGCTTGTAGAGCTCGTGCTCCATCTCGGCCATGAAGGCCTGCACGCGGGCCGGAATCGCGCCGAAGTAATGGTCCTCGAGCTGCTGGCCCTTGGGCGGCTGACCACCCAGCAGCGAGCGGCCGCTCATGACCAGGTCCGGACGCAGCTGGTAGAAGCCCCGGTCGATCAGGAAGTACTCCTGCTCGACGCCCAGGGTGGGCACCACGCGACGGGCACCCGTCACGCCGATGGTGTGCAGCAGTTCGGTGGCGTGCCGGGAAAGAGCCGCCATCGACCGCATGAGGCCGGTCTTCTCGTCCAGCGCGTCGCCGTGATAGCTGATGAAGACCGAAGGAATGCACAGGGTCTTGGTGCCCGCGCTTTCCATGATGAACACGGGCGAGGACGGATCCCAGGCCGTGTAGCCGCGGGCCTCGAACGTGGTGCGCATGCCGCCCGACGGAAAGCTCGAAGCATCCGGCTCGGACTGGATGAGCTGCGAGCCAGTGAATTTTTCGATGACCCGGTTGCGATCATCGATGCTGATGAACGCATCGTGCTTTTCGGCCGTCGAACCCGTCTGCGGCTGGAACCAGTGCGTGAAGTGGGTCACGCCCTTGGAGATCGCCCATTCCTTGATGGCGTGGGCCACGGTGGTGGCAATCTCGGCGTCGAGCTTCTTGCCGGTCTCGATCGTCAGCTGGAGCTTCGAGAAGACGTCCTTCGGCAGCTTTTCGCGCATCTGAAGGAGGTCAAAGGTGTTCATCCCGTAGAATTCGGAGATCTTGAGGCGACGACCGTTCTCGTCGCGGGGCGGGTCGAATTTGCGGGGGGTGCGGGAAAGAAGATCGCGGATGACTTCGCGGCGCGCGGTGGCGCCCTGACCACTGGACGTGTTCATGGGATCGGCTCCTTGTTTTGAATGGGGAGGACTCAATGCCTGGCCCCTGGGGCACGATCATAGCCGAAATGGACGAAGTTTGAAGAGGGCCAGCCCGAGGGCAGCCAAAAAAATCCCGCCCACCACCGCAGGCCAAGCTTGCCCGCTTCGGGGCGGCTGGTAAACGAAGCGCACTGGACCCAGCGCAGCATCCTGGGTCCAGGCGCCCAGCAGGTTACCCGCCACGCGCACCACGGGGAGGGGCTGCCCACCCTGGAAAGCCTTCCAGCCCCTGAAGTAGCTGGTCCTGAGTCCCACGAGCCCGCTTCCTGAACCTCCCGCGTCCACCTCGGCGTGAGCGGGCCCCAACCAGTGCACCTGGGCGGGTCCGCGCACCACGCCCGGCGTGGCTTCCAGGAAACGGTCAGCCTTCAACCGCCCTTCCGGGTCATCCAGGATGCGGGTCACCTCATCCGCGCTCCGGGCACGCTCCACGGCGGCGAGGATGCCCGCGGTCCGATTCTGAAGCTCGGGCGCGGGTTGAAAGAACGCCGCACCCACGGGTTCTGCCACGGTCTGGACCTCCAGGCGAGGACTGGGACCAGGCGTCAGCTGCAGGCGATGGGTGCAACCCAGGGCCAGGGCGGCCGCGGCCGAACCCCGGTCCAATGCCCGATCCAGGCCCAAGTTCAGAGGATTTTCAAAAACTGTGTAATGCAGGGGGTTCGAAAACCCGTCGCAGGCATTGAGCTGGGGCCCGCCGTGAACCTTCTTGAACAGGAGCTGCGCATAGGAAGGAGAAACCTCCCCCTGCCTGAAGGTGAAACCGTTGAAGCGGTCAGGAAAGCAGAGGTTCGGGATGTTTTCGCGAAGGACTTCCTGCCTGGCTTCGGCAAGAACCGAACCCACCGGGTCGATTGGCGGGCCCCACTCCAGGCCCCAGAATCCGGTCAGCGCCACGTCCAGGACCAGCAGAACCATGACCAAGCGGCGCCAGCTCCTGGGGCCCAGGCCGGCCAGGAGCGCGGTCCCCAGGAGCGCGGGAGCCTGCCAATACCCGGGGCCGAGCTGCAGCCGCACGATGGCCCAGGCACACCACGCCCCGGCCAAGACAGCGGGAGCCACGAGGCTCTTCAGGAACGCCCGGTCGCGGAAGGCGCGCTCGGCTCCCATCGCCGCACCCAGCACCAGCACCAGATTCGGCAAGAGGAAGGCCTTGGCCGGATAGCGGAACGCGCCCAGACCGGGAACCCAGCGCACCAGAGCCGGAAACACCGGAGTGGCTGAGCCCAGCGCCCACACGAGCATCACGCCCAGGGCCAGCCCCAGCACCCGGCGACCTCTCCGGCGGGCCACGATTCCGCCCAGGGCAAGAAGCACCGCGGCCAGGCCCAGGTAAGGCGAACTGTTCCAGACCGGCACCCTGCCTTCGCTTTCCCAGATGAGCGAAAGCGACGGCAGTCCGCTTCCTTCCCGCAGGACACCCGGCAAGAAAACGCCCAGGCTCTGCAGTCCATCAAACGACCACCGCGTGACTTCGGCCAACGCCAGCCCCTGCGTGGTGCGTCCACCCAGTCGCATCTCGGCCAGCGCCGGACCCCAGGTCGGCCAGGCCAGCAGAAACGCGGCCGCAGCCCCCAGAGCCAGTCCCCAGATGCGCCGTGCGCGCACCGGGCGCGATCCCGCCTCCAGCCCTGCCACGAAGAGCGCCACTCCATAAGCCTGCGGCTCGGCTCCTGCCAGCATCAACGCCAGGGCCGCCAGCCAGAGCAGGAACGCCCCCCGGAGCGGGCCCGCTCCGCGTGCGTCCAGAAGCCTTCGCGCCGCAGCCCAGGCCCAGGGCAACCACGCCCCTCCCACCAGGTAGTGCGAGTGCCTCACCAGATCGAGTGTCGTGCCTGAAAACGCGCACAGCAGGCCGCAGCCCACGGCGAAGCCCGGACGCAGACGCCAGCTCCGTGCCAGCCACGTGGCTCCCACCGCGGCCATCGCCACATGAAACACCACCTGGAAATCCAGCGCGTGCTGGCCGGGAAAGAGCAAAGACACCCAACGGAACGGGTACAACACCTGCGCCAACGGGTTGCCCAAGAACGGCTCTCCGTTGCCCAGCAGCGGGGAGAGGGAAAGCCCCTGTCCCTGGGACAAGAGCCTCCGGAACTCGCACACGAAACCCAGGTCGTTCCAGGACAGGTCCTGGCCGAAGTAGGACTGTCCCGAGAGCACCGGAAGAAGAAGGGCAGCCGCCGTCACCCCGCCCGCCCAGACGCAGGCTCTCCGGGTCGAGCGCGCCGAACGCCTCATTCCAGCTGCGGCTCCTCGTCCGCCGGAACCGTCGCGCGTCGCTGGCCCGAATGACGGATCAGCGCCTCATCCAGCTTGCGGCCTTCCTGCACCCAGCGAAGCAAGGAACCCCGGGCTTCAGTCTCGGTCACGGCGCCGGCCGAAGCGGCAAAACGCACGCGCTCGGCAAATTCGAGGAGCTCCGCCACGCGGTCCCAAAGGGGCTCGGACACGCCGTGCTTGGCCAGGAGGATCGAGCGCAGCTCGGTCCTGGGCAAGGAACGGGCGCCCAGCTGGAACTCGCGGTCCAGCACATCATAGACCGCGCCGCACAGCTGCTCGTAAGCCGCCACCACCTCGCCGAAGCCCTTGCGAGAAGCACCTTGGGTCGCGGTCGCCTTGGCCTGTTCCTCCAGGCGATCCCAGGTGCGTTGCTCGGCTGCCGTGGAAGAACGGGTTTTCCTGCGCCCCAGCAGGCCGGGCGCCCATCGGACACCGGCCCACCTCAACCCCAGAACCCCCGCAAAAGCCAGGCCCAGGAATGCCACCAGTGCCTGCAGCCGCTCGGTCCACGGACCCGCGCGATATCCCAGCGCGTCCTCTGCCGACTTCCAGGGACGCAAAGCCACCGCGTCCGGAGGCCGCGTGGCTTGCGAAAGGGGCAGGGCCGGGCCTTCGCCCGTCAACACGTCCAGCGGAATAGCCGGAGTGCTGTGGGGCACGTAGGCGCCCTTCTTGGGATCGAAAAACGCCATTTCCACCGGCGACAAAACCACCTTGCCGGCCTGCCTGGGAATCAGGACAAACTCGAAGCTCTTTTCGCCGAGTCCGGCCTTGCCGCCCCGGACCTTGGAACGCGACTCGTAAAGTTCCACCCCGGCGGGCAGCGAAAGCTTGGGTGCCTCGATGGCGCTGAAATTTCCTTTGCCCTCCACCTTCACGGTGAGCGTCAGGGCTTCCCCGGCCTTGAGCTGTCCCTTGTCGACCGTGGTACTGACCTCAAAGGCACCAATGCCACCGGTGAATGAAGGGGGACGCCCGGCCTCAGGCAACGGCAAAACCTCGAGCGAAACGAACTCGCTGGTGCTGACGCCCTGGAGCGGAGTCATCTGCTGGAAGAAGTTCGCGAACGGATCATCCTGCCCGTTCAACCCGCCCCGATTCGCCTGGTAGTAGTTCACCTTGACCGTCATCGAGTCGATGGGCAGCTTGCCTTCCTTGAGCGGATAGGCCGCATAACGGGTCAGGAGAGACCGCTCGTAAGGCACGCCGTCCAGCACCACCGGCTCGGTCTCCAGGCGCTGCCCCAGGACCGGCATTTCCAGGTCTTCGCGGATGAACCCGCCCAGCACCGGGTACTTGTCGACCTGCACGTTGAACACCCGCACGCGCCGGTACAGGTAATAGCTGACGATGACCTGCTCACCCTTGGTGGCTCGGGCCTTGTCGAGCTCCGCGCGGACAAAGAACCCGGCGCCCGAGGGCGCGGGCTTGCCCGCGCCGCGCAGGCCGACGCCGGTGCCTCCGTAACCACGGGGAGGCGGAGTACCCGCCCCGCCCGCACTGACCTGGACCACGATCGACGGGGCCTGGAGCGTCCGGCCATCCACGCGCACCTCGAGCCGGTCCAGCTTCAGCGGCCCTGCCCGGCGGGGACGGAGCACGCGGATGTAGGTCGCCGTGTTCCGCATCCCGAAGGTTCCGTTGTCCAGGTAGGAATAAGTCTGGCTGTTCGTGTACTCGTTCACGAGCTCGAAATCCGGAGCGTTGTAGCTGGGCGCAGCGTCCACCTGGTGGGTGCCTTCCAGCTCGACCGAAAGCTTCAGGGAAATCGACTCGTCCTGCGAAATCTGCTGGCGATCCACCTCGGCGGTGAAATGGACCGGGGCCTGGGCCCGTGCGACCGCGGGACTCGCCGCCAGGAAGAGGCCGATCGCGAGTGCGCGAATCCGTGTTGCGTGCCGGTTTTCCATGATGCTCACCAGTCCTTCTCCCTTCCCGCCGGATTCCCCTTCTGGCGACGGATCCGTTCCTGCAGTTCCTTTTCCTTGCCTGCCAGCTCATCCATGACCCGGTTGGCATCTTCGGGCGAGAGCTTCTTGGACTCGAACTTGCGCTTGCCGTGGGAAGGGTCCTGGTAACTCTTGGGCTGCTGGTCCTTCTTGTCCTGCTGGCCCTGCTTGCCGCCTTTGGAGTCCTGGCCTTCCTTGGGATCCTTCGAATCCTTGGAATCCTGCTGCTGGCCGCTCTGGGATTCCGGGTTCTTGACCAGCAGCTCCAGGTTCTTGCGCGCGTCCCTTTCCAGCTCCGCGTCGCCCGCGCGGCGTGCCCGCTCGATGGCTTGCACATAGCTGCTGGCGGCTCCGGGAACATCGCCCTTCTTGGTCCGGACCGCGCCCAGATTGAACCAGGAACGGGCCCCGAGGCGGACATCCCCGCGCCGATCGGCCGCCTGGGCCGCTCCCTCGAAGTCCCTCAAGGCTTCATCGGTCTCCCCGTCCTTGAACTGGACGGCGCCCTGGTTGAAGCGCAGCTCGGGCGACTGCGGGGCCCGCGCCTGGGCCGACCCGAACAGTCGCTTGGCCTCGTCGATGCGACCGGCCGAAAACGCCCTGAGGCCCGCCTCGTTTTCCAGATAAGCGCTGACCCCGGGCGACTTTCCCTCCGCCGGAGCCTGCGCCGCGCGGGCCTGGGGCGCAGCCAGAAGGCCCAAGCCCAGCAGAAGTCCGATCAGGCGGCGCGCGGGAATCCCCAGCTCCAGGAAGACCAGCAGCACGGCCACCGCCAAGGGAAACTGGAAACGGTCCTCGCGGACCCGGTAGCGCCGTTCGGCAAAGTCGCTGCGGTTCAAGGCGCCCAGGTCCTTGAGCAGCTCCTCGACCTCGCCTTCGCTCTCGGAGACTCTCCAGAATTTCCCCCCACCCTGGCGCGCCAGGGCCTCCAGCGCGCGGGCGTCAAACCGGCTGACCACGGCCTCGCCCCGGCGATCTCGTTTCGTGCCATGAAGCTGGCCCTGGTCGTCGCGAACGGGAATCGTCCCACCCGAAGGCGTGCCCACGCCAAAGGCGTAGAGCCGCATTCCCGAGGCACGCACCTTTCGAGCCAGCTCCTCGGCGCCCGCCTCCTGGTCCTCGCCGTCAGACACCAGCAGGATCACCTTGGACGGCGCACCCGACGCCTCGCGATCCCCCTTTTCGGGCTGCTCCTCGGCCCCGCGGTCCAGCGCCCGGAACGCGGTTTCGAGCGCCACCGAAAAGTCGGTGCCCTGGTTCAGCACCGAGCGGGGATTGAGCGTGTCGAGGGTCTCCCGGACATAATCCAGGTCCGTGGTCAGCGGACAAGCCGTGTAGGCGCTGGCCGCAAAGGCCACCAGCCCCACGCGGTCGCCTTCCAGCCGCTCCAGCAGGGTCTTGAGCAGATGGCGCGCCTTCTTGAGCCGATTGGGCACCACGTCCTCGGTTTCCATGCTGCTGGAAACGTCGAGCGCCACCAGGACATCCATGCCCGAAACCTTGACCGACTCCTCGTGGCTTCCCCATTGGGGACGAGCCAGGGCCAGGATGGCAAAAGCCGCCGCAAGGAGCAGCACCCGGGCCTTGCGAAGCGACGCCTTCCAGTCCAGCTCGGGCGCCACGCGATCCCAGACCGCGGGTCCCACGAACTTTTCCAGGCCCCGGCGCCGCTGGCGGGCCAGGCGCTCCACGAAAAGCGCCAGGACGGGAATCGCGCAGAGCGCCCAAAGCCACCGCGGTTCGGCCCAGATCATGTCAGCACCCGCCTTCCCACCCAGCTCAGCAGCAGGGCGACCAGCAGGAGGCCCAGCCCCGCCTTGAGCGCGGGCTGGAAGGATTCCTCGTAACGGACCTTCTCGGTGGTCTTGACCTCGGTCTTTTCGAGCTGGTCGATCTCGGCAAACACGCGGCTCAGGGCGCCTTCGTCGGTGACCCGGTAGAAGCGGCCATGCGTCTGCTCGGCAATCTGGCGAAGCAGTTCAGGATTGAGGGCGTTGTCGAACCACTGGTAGGTGGTGACAGCGTTTCCGAAGGCGCCCTGGCGGCGGATGGGCATCCTGACCCGGCCCTCGCGCCCGATGGCGATGGTGTAGACGCGGATTCCGTAGCCCGCGGCCAGATCCCCGGCGGTGGCCGGATCCACCTGCCCCACGTTGTTGTCGCCGTCGGTCAGCAGCACCACCACACGGCTGCGCGCCTTGGAAGTCCTGAGGCGGTTGACCGCCAGCGAAAGACCGTCGCCGATGGCGGTGCCGTCCTTGAGGTTCCCGATCTCCCAGTCCCGCACGGCCTTCTGCACCAGCCCGTAATCCAGTGTCGGAGGCGCCAGCGTGACCGGCTCGCCCGAAAAGGCGATGAAACCGATGCGGTCATTCGCACGGTTCTGGATGAACTTCTCCATCACTTCCTTGGCCAGGGCGATCCGGGATCGCTCGCCCAGGTCCTCGATGTTCATCGAGGCCGAGAAGTCCATCACCATCATGATGTCGATGCCGCTGACATTGCGCTCGGTCTTGCGGTAGCTGGTCTGCGGTCGGGCCAGCGCCAGAAGCAGGAGCGCCAGGGCGAGGTACCTCAGCAACAAAAGCGGCAGCACCGGGTCGCGGCCTGCGGCGCTCTTCGGCAGCGCCAAGGGGAACACCACCCGCGCGGGGCGGTTCCGGGCCCGCCACCAGCGATGAAACAGCGGCACCAGCCCGAGCAGAAGCAGGAATCCCCAGTGCGCCAGCCGCATCTCAGGCCATCCCCCTGCGGCGCGTGCGCTCGATCAGCTCGCGCGCTTCGGCCACGATCGCCGCGCCGTCGCGGGCATCGGGCACCTCGTCGGTGAACTTGACGCGGTCCATGCGCTCCAGCAGCTCACGGGAGCGCAGGATGATGGACTCCGAGACCCCCAGCGAGACCAGTCGCTCGCAAAGCTCGCGGGTGGTGCTTTCCAGCGCATCGAAGTTCCACCGGGCCCCGAAGTAGCGCTTCAGGATCTCCGAAACGCCGAAGTAATGCTTCTTGTGCTGGCGATGGGTCATCAGGCCTTGGCGCTCCAGCTCACGCAATGCCGAGAGTGCCAGCACGTCCTCGGTCACCGGAACCTTCGGCACCGTGGGAAGCGCCATGGGCTTTCGCCGGAACTTGCGGACCAGGGCCCGGAGCCCCAGCACGATCGCCAGCAACACGACCAGCACT
>CANFHS010000078.1 GCA_947446835.1 Bacteriovoracaceae bacterium | reverse complement strand
CGGGGTCGAGACCTCGGTCCAGTACGTCAAGGGCGTAGGGCCCCGGCTCGGAGCCATCTTCCAGAGTCGCGGCGTCGCCACCGTGCGCGACCTGCTGACCTTTTTTCCCCGCGCCTACGAGGACCGGACCCGCCTGCAGACCGTGGCGGAGATCCGGGAGGACACGGTCGCCACGATCCCCCTGACGGTGAGCGGTTCCCGCCGCATCCCGCTCCGCAGCCGCGGCGGCATGATGCTCGAGGTGCGTTGCACCGACTCGGAAGGGCGCGCGCTCTACCTGAAGTACTTCCACGTGCCGCGCGGACTGGAGCCCCGGTTCCAGGCAGGCGCCCGCCTGGTGGCCACCGGCAAGGTCAAGAGCTACCAGAGCCGCTACGAGATCGTGCACCCCGAGATCACCTGGGGCGCCTCGGCCGCAGGGGCCGCTCCGGCCGCGATCCCGGCCGCAGGCCAGTGGCCTTCGCGGGGCGTCCCGCCGGGGGCCGCGCCTCCGGCCGCGGAAGCCGCCGGCGCCGAAGCCCACGTGGGCCGGGTGGTGCCGATCTACACCGAGATCGAGGGCGTGCCCTCGCGCACGCTCCGCAAGGTGCTGTGGGAAGCGCTCGAAAAATATTCTCCCCAGCTTTCCGAGGACCTGCCCCGGCGTTTCCTCGACGCGCACGCGCTGCCCCGGATCCAGGACGCCGTCCGCGACATCCACTTCCCCGCGGCCGACGCCAAAGCCGCCCCGCAGGCCATCGAGGCCCTGCTGCAGTTCAACACCTCGTCCCACCACCGGCTCATCTACGAGGAGTTCTTCAAGTTCGAGTACCTGGTGCTCCGGAACAAGCTGCATCGGCAGAAGGAAGCGGCACCGCCCATCGGCCTGGCCGGAGGCGACCAGGCGGTCCAGGACCTGACCCGCGCGCTTCCGTTCGCGCTGACGGGCGACCAGCAGAAGGCCGTCTCGGAGATCCTGGTGGATCTGCGGCAGCCCCACCCGATGAATCGCCTCATCCAGGGCGACGTCGGCTCGGGCAAGACGGCCGTGGCTTTCGTCACCGCCGGCGCGGCGTTGGCCGAAGGCGGCCAGGCCGCTCTCATGGCGCCCACCGAGATCCTGGCCGAGCAGCACTACAAGAACGCGGTGAAGTTCTTCGGGGGTCGCCTGAACGTGGGAATGCTCGTGGGCAAGACCCCGCAGGCCGAGCGCACCAAGCTGCTGGCCCGGCTGGCCGCGGGCGAACCGATGCTGCTCATCGGAACGCACGCGTTGCTCGAAGACCCGGTGGTCTTCGACAACCTGGTCATGATCATGATCGACGAGCAGCACCGCTTCGGTGTCGAGCAGCGGCGCATCCTGCGCCGCAAGGGCACCCGCGAAGTCACCGACCCGGCCTCAGGCCAGAAGATGCTCGTCCATCCGCATTTCCTGGTCCTGACCGCGACGCCCATCCCGAGGACGCTGGCGCTGACGGCATATGGCGATCTGGCCGTCTCGACCATCAAGGAGATGCCGCCGGGACGTACCCCGGTCAAGACACAGCTCGTGGCGGGCGATCAACGGCTAAAGGCCTATGAAAGCGTGCGCCAGCAGCTTCGCGAAGGGCGCCAGGCCTACTTCATCTACCCGCTCGTCAACGAGAGCGAGGCCGAAGGCTTCACCGACCTGCGCTCGGCGGTGCTGGAGGCCGAAAGGCTCGGCACCGAGGTGTACCCCGAGTTCAAGGTGGGCCTGCTGCACGGGCAGATGAAACCCGAAGAAAAAGCCCGCATCATGGACCAGTTTTCGCGCGGCGAACTGCACATCCTGGTCTCGACGACCGTCATCGAGGTGGGCGTCGACGTGCCCAACTCGACGGTCATCTGCGTGGACCATGCCGAGCGCTTCGGGCTTTCGCAGCTCCACCAGCTCCGGGGCCGCGTGGGCCGCGGAAAGCACCAGTCCTACTGCTTCCTCTTCACGCAGAAGCGCCCTTCCGAGATCACGCAGCTCAGGCTGGATGTCCTCGAAAAGACCACCGACGGCTTCGAGATCGCCGAAGCCGACCTGGACCTGCGGGGACCGGGTGAGTTCCTGGGGACCCGGCAAGCGGGCAGCCTGCCCTTCCGGCTGGCCAACCTGGTGCGCGACAAGGAGTGGCTGCTCAAGGCGCGCAACGACGCCATCGAGCTTTTGCGCGAAGATCCGGACCTGCTCCAGACCGAGCACCAGCCTTTGCGGGATTATTTTCTGCGCGAAGGCCGCCTGCAGTCGGATCGACTCAAGACCTCGTGAATCCTGAAAAAATCCTGCTTTCAAAGACCCAACCATATCAAGGCTTTAACTTAAGTCGTTGACCCTATTAACGCGTTGCGTTAATATTGGAATATGAAAGGGCGATCTCCCAAATTGGTCGGCCAGTTCATCCGACAGCGCCGCGAAGCACTGGGTTTGTCCCAACGTGCTTTGGGCCTCCTTTTCGCCCCGCCCGTGACCACCCAGTTCATCTCGAACATCGAGCGCGGAGTGACGCCGCTTCCACCGGCCCACGTGCCCACCCTGGTCCAGGCCCTCCAGGCGTCCGAGACCGAGCTGCTGGCACTGCTCGAAAGGGAATATACCGCCAAGCTTTCCGACCGGCTGGGCCGGGGAACCAGCTCGCCCGCCGATCATCCGCACCTCACCGACGCCAGCACTCCCCAGCTGCTGGTCGCCTCGCAGGACGCGGACTTCATCAAGAATCTCTACGAGGCCTACCGCCATGCCGATCCGAAAACCCGCGAAACGTTCGAGACCGTCGCGGGCAACATCCTGCACCTGGCGAAGCCGGTCGGCCCGAATCGCGATGATGATCGTCACGATTGAGCGCCGCCCCGGAACCGGGTTAGGGTGACGCGACCATGGCACCGCCCCCCGGAGTCCCCTCCATGAATTTGCCGCGCTGGCCGCGCCCCGCGGGCTCGCGCAAGAAGAGCCTCGGTGCCCGGCAGGACGGCACCCCCCGGGGTCCGGTCACGCATGGATTTTTCAAGGGCTGCGATGGAACGCGCCTCTTCTACAGCACCGAAGGCACCGGCCGCCCCCTGGTGTTCTGCTACGGCCTGGTCTGCTCCAGCCTGCACTGGACCTACCAGATCGAGCGCTTCCAGAGGGACCACCAGACCATCTGGTTCGACTACCGCGGCCACCAGAACTCGGACATGCCCGAGGATCCGTCGAGCCTCACCATCGACCACATTGCCCGCGACCTGAAGATCCTCTTCGACGAGCTGGGACTCAAGGACGCCGTCCTCCTGGGACACAGCATGGGCGTGAACGTCGTGCTGGAGTTCTACCGCCAGAACCCGGACCGGGTGCACGCCATGGTCCTGGCCAACGGCACGCCCAAGCCGCCGCTCGAAACCCTGTTCTCGTCCAATGCCGTGCAGCCCGCCTTCAAGCTCCTGAACCAGGCCTACCAGGCCGCACCGTCGCTGGTGTCGCGCCTCTGGAAACTGCAGAAGGGCAACCCGCTGTCGCGCTTCCTGATCCGCCTGGGAGGCTTCAATCCCCACCTGACTTCGCCCGAGGACATCGCGCTGTACGTGGATCAGGTGGCCGAGCTGGATCCTCGCGTGCTGCTCAGCCTGATCAGCAACTACGACCACTACGACGCCACCCCGTGGCTTCACACGGTCAAGGCCCCCACGCTCATCCTCTCGGGAGAAAACGACCTGGTCATTCCGGTGACCCAGCAGGAGCTGCTGCACCAGCTGATTCCCGGCAGCCAGCTCGACGTCATCCGCCACGGCAGCCACTGCCCGCAGATGGACCTGCCTGACCTGGTGAACCTCAAGATCGAGACCTTCCTGCGCGAGATCGGCTATTCAGGAACGCTCCTGGCTGCCGGAGGCAGCGCCAGCCTCACCGAGTGACGAGGCCCGTCGAGCCGGACTTCACTCCCGCTCTCCGGGAACCAGCTTCCAGTCCACCCAGGGGAATCTCCAGTCGATCCAGTCCCGCGCATCGATTCCGCTCTCGTCCAGGACCCGTCGCAGCGGCTCGCAGCAAAGCGCTCCGTGGCACCGGCCACTGCCCACCCCGGTGACCGAGACCACCGCATCGGGCGAACGCAGGTCGCCTTGGCGGATCTTTTCGACCACCTGCTCGCGGCTGATGCCAAGGCACGGGCAAAGCGCCGAAGAGAGCGGTGCGGGAGTACCGTAAGCGGGCGCCTCGAGCTTGATGGCCATCCTCGGATGGACCCGCGTGCGACAGGCCAGGCGCTTCACGCCGTCGACCGTGACACTGCAGAGTCCGCAGCTTCCGTCCGGGCACGCCAGCGAATCGCCGGCCCGGTTCCAGCCCGTCTCGAAGAGGGCGCGGGTCAGATTCACCTTGTCGCGCACCAGGCGCTTTTCACCGTTCAACGTGACTTCGACCCGGCCTTCCAGCCCGCCGCTCGCATAGGCGGTCATGCCGGAATCACCCGGCAACGCGGCCGAGCGCGGGCGGCGCAGTCCGCGGGCTTCCCACGCCAGATGGCCCGGCACCGCCAGCTGCACCAGCTGCACCGGCGCGGGAACCGAGGTCGGTACGGGCATTCCTCCGGCCTCCTGGCCCAGAAGCGCGATGATCCCGGTCACCCGGGCCGAGCCCAGCACCTCGCCCCGACGATTGACCAGTGTGGCCAGTTCGCCGGTTTTCCACAGATGATCCCCACGCCAGGCCAAGGTCAGCTCGACCGAGGAGCGCCCTTCCCGCTCGTCGATCATCAAGGTCGCGCCCGATGGACAGGCGCCCAGGCAGAAGCCGCAGGCCGTGCAGGCCTGCTCGTCCAGGATGCGCCCTTCCTTGCCGAACTGGATGGCATCCACGGGGCAGACGCGCTGGCACTCGCGGCAGCCGATGGTCTCGAAACATTCCACCGAAGCCGTCTTCTTCTGGAACTCCACGGTGCGGGGCACGCCGCTGAACGAACGGATGCGCTTGGCATCGGCCGGCGCGGTCCATTTGCCCTGATAGGCCACCAGAAACGGCTCCTCGCGATGAGCCTCCTGCCGCCGGACCGCGCTCTTGGACCGCCGGGCAATGCGCTCCACGCGCTCCCGCTCCTCATCGCCCAGCTCGCTCCGGAGGCGCCGCACGATCCTGGAGGCCAGCAGCAGCGCGCGGTCCTCTTCCAGCTGATGGCCTTCGATGTCCTCACCCGGCAGGTTGGGCGCCGTCTGGTCCAGCTCGAACAACGACGAACCCGGGGGAAACTCCCGGACTCCCGGGCCCGGTGCAAAGGGTCCGGCCGACACCACGCGGGCCACCTCCAGCACACGGATGCCGCGCGCGTCCTCGAGGCGAAACTCGATCTTCACGGGCCCTTGCCGGGTCAGGCTCAGCGGTCGCGCTTCGATCAGCTTGCCACCGGCCATCTCGAAGCGGCGACGTTCCACTTCCCAACCGGCAAACCGCTTCGAGGACCACTGCGTGTGGCTCTCGATGCACATCACTTCAGAAACCCCCCGCTCCAGCAATCGGCTCCCGAAGCGCAGGGCGCCGTTGCCGCTGCCCAGGATGGCCGTGGCGGGCGCGAAGACAAACCGTTCGTCACGGGCCAGCCAGAGCGCCGTGGTCAGGGGCAACAGCCCTTCGGACCAGGCGCCCGGAAACGGATCCGGCCTGGACGAAAGTGCCGCGAGTTTCACCACGGCACGACCATGGAGCCGGTGCACTCGACCCTGGGCATCTTCCGCGATCACCCAGGCCCCCGTACCTGGCAACGGCGCCACCCCGCGGGCAAAAAGCGTGTCCCCGCCGATCAGCCCCACCGTCAGGCCGGCATCCGCGCACGTGCGCGCCAGGGCCCGGACACCCACGCTCGGCCACTGCACGACCCGCGGGCCAGCCACCACGAGCACGTCGAACTTGCCGTCCCGCACACTGAAGCTCACGCCAACCTCCCTGCCACCTGGCGAGCCCGCTCGACCACATCGACCAGCGCGCCGTCAGCCCCACCCAGCAGCTCGATCCGCGGCGACGCTTCCGAAAGAATGCGGTCCTGCGGGCCTTGCGAGCTCCACGACTCCCAGTCGAACACCATCCTCGCGCGATGCGCGCGGACCGAAAACCCGTTCCAGGCCAGAAGATCCCCGCAGATCCGCGACAGCGACTGGATCGATTCACCGGATGCGATGGGAGGCGCGAGCAGCCCCTGGCTCCAGCTTCCGGGGGCAACCCCTCCGCCCGGACGCAACACGGTCAGCAGATCGGTTCCTGCCGCGTCGGGCGCTCCCTCCAGCTCACCCCAGACCGTCATCTCCTCGAAGACGCCCACGGTCGCCGGATCGAGCGCCTCGCGCGAGCGCAAGGTCCACTGGTCCCAGAAGCGGATACCCGGTGGAAGCAGCTGGGGCACCTCGAAGCGCTTCGCCTGACCCAGGACCCAGGTCGTCAACCGGGGAGTCCAGAACACCAGCGCCGAATCACGGATCTGGACGGTCCTGGCCCGGCCCTCGAAGTGGAAGCGGACACCATCGGGAATGAAGCCGATCTGCGTGGCACCACAAAGCAGGCCTTCCGGCCCCAGCCGTTCACGCACGAACTCCAGAAGGCCGTAGCGGTAACGGTTCACATCGACATCCGCCAGGCGGGGCACCAGAAGCCCGCGCGCCTCGGTCTGGGCTCCGAGCCCGCTGCGTCCCGAGGCGCCCGGAAAGCGCCTCACGGCCGCGAGTCCTTCGGCCAGCTGGGGTTTCAGGCCGGCATCCAGGGAAGAAAGGTAAAAATCCTCGAAACTCGGCCAATCCACCGCGCGGGCCGGCCTGAGCCAGAGCCGGGAGCGGGCACGCACATGGGGGGCGGTCGGGTCGCGGCGAAGCCCTCCCGCCCCGGTGGCGTGAGGCTCGGTGGGCCAGGATTCCACGGCGCCCGGAAAACCCGGACGCAGCACCGACAGGGCCCGCTCCGGCGAACTCCGCACGAGCCTCCGGAGGGCCGCCGCGGGATCGGAAACCACATCCGCCGCCACAAGCGGATCCAGCGGAAATTCCGAGTCCTCGGCGAAGAAATCGGGCTCCGGATTGATCAGCACGACCCTGCGGCCCGCGGCCAGCAGCTCCGCCGCCGTCACCAGCGGAGCAAGACCCGTTCCGAGGAGGACGAACTCGCTATCGGGCCGCATCCGCGAGAGGCCCCATCACTCGGCGCATGGCGGTCTGGATCTGGGCCCGTTTGTACTCGCTGTGGGCACTGCGCCCTTTTTCGTTCTGCTCGAAGCTCTGCTGGTCCACGAGCTGCACTTCGTAGGGATAGAAGAAGCGCAGCTCGCGCTGAAGGTACTTCAGGTCCATCCGGTCCACGATCTTGAGAAGGTCCTCGTGCATCGGCTTGGAGCGCGACAGGCCCTTCAGTTCCTTGAGGTCGTCGAAAAGCGGGTTCTTGAGCTTGATCAGCTGACGACAGGTGAACTGGATGGCACGATAGGTCGAGCTGGAATGCGGATTTTCCGTTCCCTGGGGCTGCGGCGCGGATGCCGCCTGCTCAAGCCCCTGCTCGAAGGCGGACTCGTCGATCTGGCCCTGCTCCAGCTTTTCGAGCGCCTCGCGGACCACGACCTGCATGCGCTCCAGGTCGATCAGCGTGTTGCGCGAACGGCTGGGCTTGATGTTCGGAGGCATGAACACCATCTTGTCGCGCAGGTACTTCAGCACGCGCAGGATCGACACGCGCCCCGGTGTCACGAAGCGGATGCCCACGCGGTCAAAGATGTCCTCGGCCACGTTCTCGGGCTTGTGCAGCAGCTTCAGGAGCGTGGAGTCCCGGGCCTTCTTGGGCTTGGTCTCGAAAGCCACCAGATCCACGCGATTGGGATCGTCCACCCGTTCGCCCAGGTAGAGCTTGCCGTCGCCGTCGCGCTGGATGAAGCGGTAGTAGCGATCGAAGATCTGCTTCTGGATATCGGCAAAATGGGGCGTCCGGATGTCCTGGTCCATGTGGGCGATGGTGTGCATCACCTTCAGGATCGCGCAGGCCCAGTCCCGCAGCAGCACCCCGGCCTGGTCTCCCGTCTGGCCGGGACCGTTCAGCGACGCAAAGAGAAACAGGTCGCGCAAGTCACCGATCTCGAGGATCTTGCGGGGAATGTCCAACCGGAGCCCGTCGGGATTTTCGGGCTGGAGGAAATACCGGCGGATGAATGCCAGCGCTTCGTGCAGGTTGCCGAAGCCTTCGGCCTTCTCGATCGGATTCTCCAGATTGTAGCCGTAGCTGCGGATGAACCGTTCCGCATCTTCGGTCGAATGCAGGTGGAATCCTTCGCGGGAATCGATGGAGGAACGGCCGGACAGGATGATATCGAGCGCTTCCCAACGAAAATCGAATTTCTTGCGGATCGCGTCCGCTTGGGCTTTGCTCATCGAAAGCGAGCTTAGCCGGAGTCCAAGGCCCCTCACAAGAAGGTTCTCGGACACCGATCGCCCAAGCCATGCGCAGTGCGTCTAAACCAACGAAGGACTCAGCTCCCATGACCGTTTCCAAGAATCGCCGACGCATCGAGTGGTCCCGCATGCGCGGTCCGCGGCGCTGGGCCGCGCTCTGGGTGGCAACGGCGGGCGGCTCAGGCCTGCTCCCGCTGGCCCCCGGCACCTGGGGCACGATGGCGGCGATTCCGCTGGCTCTCGCCCTGGACAGCTGGAGCTTCGCAGCCCGCGCGGCCTTCTGGTTCGCGCTCTTCGCGCTGGGCACCTGGTCCGCGGTGGTCTTCGATGAGACCAACGGAACGCAGGACAACCAGAACATCGTGATCGACGAGGTGGTAGGTTACGGAATCACGGCCTGGCACGCGCATGCGGACCCCCGCTCCATTCTCGCGGCCTTCGTGCTTTTCCGATTCTTCGACATGGTCAAGCCCTGGCCCGTGCATCGCGTGGACGCCTGGTCGCACCAGCACTCGAAACAGGGATCGGCGGCGCAGCGGGCCTGGTGGACGGGCTTCGGAGTGATGGCCGATGATGCGCTGGCTGGGGTCCTGGCCCTGGGCTGCATGACCCTGCTTCAACACCTGGGCTGGCTCTCGTCAGGCTGAATCGATTTTTTTTCGCCCGCCTGCGACGCGTTAACCCATTTATTTTCCGGTTCTTTTTCCTCTTCCGCCGAACCTACGCAAATCCTACGCATTTTACACTCCGCGTCAGAACCGCGGCTCCGGTACGGTCATTTCCATCAGGGCAATCCTGATCCAGCGGTGCCCAGGAGGGACCCGCCGGATGAATGTCCCCCAGAAACTGGAGGACCAGCGTTCACGTCAGACGGCAAGACGCCGGAGACGTCGGCATACAACCCGCCCCGCGAGCCACAAACTCCAGGGCTTGACCCAGAAAGAAAATCCGACCCATGGAAAACAACGACAAGATCTCGTTCGCTGACAAAGGCCAAAAGAACAAGGCTCTCGAAATCGCTGTCCAGGCCATCGAGAAGCAGTTCGGAAAAGGCTCGATCATGCGTCTCGGCGAAGGCGAGAGCATGACCCAGGAAGAAATCCCCACCATCCCGACCGGCTCCCTGAGCCTGGACATCGCGCTGGGCATCGGCGGCCTTCCTCGCGGACGCATCGTCGAAATTTACGGTCCGGAGTCTTCCGGCAAAACCACCCTCACCCTGCACGCCATCGCTGAATGCCAGAAGCAGGGCGGCATCTGCGCCTTCGTCGACGCCGAGCACGCGCTCGACGTCACCTATGCCCGCAAGCTGGGCGTGCGCACCGATGACCTGCTCATCTCGCAGCCCGACACCGGCGAACAGGCACTCGAGATCGCGGACGCCCTGGTGCGCTCCGGCGGCATCGACCTGCTGGTCGTCGACTCGGTCGCAGCCCTCGTGCCGCGCGCCGAGATCGAAGGCGAAATGGGCGACTCGCACATGGGCCTCCAGGCCCGACTCATGAGCCAAGCGCTGCGCAAGCTCACCGGCTCGATCAACCGCTCCAAGACCATCGTC
>CANFHS010000077.1 GCA_947446835.1 Bacteriovoracaceae bacterium | reverse complement strand
GCATCAGAACACCTTGCCCTACGGGGCCGGCGACGGTGAACGCCTGGATTCCCACCGCAGGCTGATGCGCTGGTTCACCAACCATTTCCTGGTCACGGAAATGACCCTCGACGGAGTCCGCTCCGCGGTCCGCGCGGGCCGAGGCTGGATGGTGGCCGAAGGCCTCGGGACTCCCGTCGGCATGGATTTCTATGCCACTGCAGGCGCTTCGACCGTGGGCGTGGGCGAGACGGGGTCCTTCGTGGCGGGCAGCACCCGGATCCATGCGAATCTGCCCCGGCTCCACAGCGATTCTCCCCACGGCAAGGTCGCCCCGGTCGTGGTGATGCGGCTGCTGCGGGTTTCGCCCCCGGACCTGGCCCCGGTGGTCGCGATGACGGTGAACGAGGATCTGGAGTACGATGCCGAGCAGCCGGGGGTCTACCGGCTGGAGGTCTCGATCGTGCCGCTGCACCTTGCCCCCTGGGCCAGCCTGGACAACGACAAGACCGAGCAGGAGTTTCCCTGGATCGTGACGAACCCCATTTACCTGGACTGAGGCCGAGTGAAAATTTTCCCGAAAAAGATCGACCGCTACCTGCTCGCCGAGGTGTTGCAACCCTGGCTGGGCATCAGCGGCTTCTTCTTCTTCACCTTCCTGCTCTTCCAGGTGCTGAGGCTGGCCGACTTCCTGATCGTGCACCACGCGCCGTTCTGGGTGGTCATCCAGATCGCCGGCCTCATGCTCATCTCCTTTTCGCCGTTCGTGCTGCCCATCTCGTTCCTGGGCGCGGTGATGGTGGGTTTCGGCAGGCTTTCGACCGAAAGCGAGCTGGCGGCCATGAAGGCCTGCGGGATGAGCATCGGCCGCCTGGTCCGCCCGGTGTGCTGGCTGGCCGTCGGCGTGACGGTGCTTTCGCTGCTCATTTCGCTGGAGGTCGCGCCCTGGAGCGACCTGACCCTGACCCGCAAGATCTATCGCGCCGGCAATATCCAGGCGGTCCAGGCCATCCAGCCCAAGACCTTCAACTCCGAGTTTTTCGGCCTCATGATCTATGCCGACGAGGTGGACCAGGAACGCGGCATCCTCAGGAACGTCTTCATCTACGACGAACGGGAAGCGCGCAGTCCCCTGGTGGTGTCCGCGCCGCTCGGGATGCTGACCGAGGTGCGTTCGCAGTCCAGCTTCTCCCGGAAAACCCTGCTCGAGCTCCGGAAAGGCAGCATGCATCGCCAGCAGGCGCAGGGCGAGCCGATCGACAACATGTCGTTCGACTCCTACAAGCTGTACTTGCAGACGGAAGCCGCCCTGGGGCCTGAGCCCAACAACATGCGAATCCTGGCGGCCGGCGAGCTGCTCAGGCGCGTCCGGGGCAGCGCCAAGGGCACGCACTGGTACTGGGAACCTTTGACGGAGCTCGGAAAGCGGCTGGCCATTTCGACCACGCCGCTCATCTTCGCCTTCCTGGGCGCTGGACTGGGAAGCATCCGCGGCCGGACCGTGGCCAGCCGCGCCTACGTGAGCACGGTGCTGCTGGCGCTGCTGTACTGGCAGGTGCTCATCCTGTGTGTGGCCCTCTCCAGCAGCGGCAAGATCGCGCCCTGGTTCGGCATGGCCCTGCCGAACCTGCTGGTGGGATCGATCGCCGCGTGGAGCTACCGGAAGGCGCAGTGGTGATGGGGCGCCGGAGGGGTGGCTTCACTCTGCTGCTGCTCCTCCTGCTGGCCCGGGGCGCCTGGGCCGAAGAAGGGGCCGTTTCGGTCGCGCTGCCCGAAGCCGAGCCGTCTGCGCCCCCTGTGACGCGCGGGTTTGGTCCTTTCCTGGCCCTGGGCGCGCCCCATCCCTTGGCGGTGGGCTTGCGGCTGCGCTGGTCGCCGGTGCTGGACTGGGAAGCCGAGGGCGGGTTGCTGTCCTTCAAGATCGGCTCGCGCCATCTTTCGGTCTCGCACACGCAGGTTTCGGCCCGCTGGTACCCGGGCTCCGGGGGCTTCCAGCTGGGAGCGGGCGTGGGTTACCAGAGCGTGGCCTTCAGCGGACCTTTTCCCATCACGGGCGAAGACGGCGCGATCCGGTTCAACGCCTTTTACGTGACTCCGCAGCTGGGCTACGAATGGAAGCTGTCTTCGGGGCTGACGCTCGGTTCGAGCATCGGCTGGCAGGTGCCGTTCCTGGCTTCGGGAGCGTTCTTCGAGGGAGTGACCCAGGAATCCCGTCGCAGCCTGGCCCGGGTCGCGGGGTTGTCGCTGCCGACCCTCAGCCTGCTTCGGCTGGGCTGGTCGTTTCCGCTCTGAGCGCCGGCACTCAGGTGCCGATCGCCATCAGCGACAGGAACTCGAAGACCAGCGCGGCGCCCAGGAGCGAAGTGAGGTCGGACTGGTCGAAGGGCGGCGAGATCTCGACGACGTCGGCCCCCACGATATGAAGGCCCTTGAGCCTGCGCACGCACGCCAGGGCTTCACGCGAGGTGAGGCCGCCCACCACCGGGGTTCCGGTGCCGGGCGCGAACGCGGGGTCCACGCCGTCGACGTCAAATGTGATGAAGCAGGGGCTCTTGCCTGCCACGCGATGGATCTGCTCGAAGAACAGCTCACGCTTGGCGGTGTCCTGGAACAGGTCGATGTCGAGCACGTGGATGCCCTGCTGCCGCTGGTAGTCGTCCTGCGAGGGCGAGGTCATCGGGCCGCGCACGCCGATCTGGAAGATCCGGTCGCCACTCACCAGTCCTTCCTCGATGGCGCGACGGATGGGCGTGCCGTGGTGGTATTTTTCTCCCCACGCTTCGTCGCCCGTGTCGTTGTGCGCGTCGAAGTGGATCAGCACGGGTTGTCCGAACTTGCGATGCACGGCGCGAAGCTCACCGAGCAGCACCGAGTGGTCCCCGCCCACGCACACGGTGCGCGCGCCGGCTTCGTGGATTTCGGTCATGCGCTTTTCGATCGCTCCCAGGGTTTTCTGGATCTGGATCGGGTTGACCGCCACATCGCCCGCGTCGACCACATTGAGGCGTTCAAAAACGTGGACGCCGACATGAGGGTTGTAGTTTCGATTCAAAACCGAGGCGTCCCGGACGGCCCGCGGAGCGAACCGGGCCCCGGGGCGGTAGGTGGTCCCGCCGTCATACGGGATTCCCAGGATGGCGACGTCCACGCTTTTGCCTTTAAAATCAGGCACATAAGGCAGCCGGTTGAAGGTCGCAACGTCCCCGAAGCGCGGGCTTTGGAGGGGGTTCACTGGCTGGGCCCAAGTTTTAGAATCGGTCATGTGCTCGGGATCATAGGGTAAGAACCGTTTGACTTCAATCTACGGCTCCTGTAGTCCCGTCCGTCTATGTTGCAGCAAAAGTCTTACCAGGCAAAACAAGTGGGCCCCCATTATTTCGAGCCGAAAGGTCCGAACGCTCCCAAGTGGTACGTGGTCGATGCGAAGGATCAGGTCGTTGGCCGCCTCGCCTCCATGATCGCGAAAGTGGTGACCGGCAAGCACAAGCCGACCTACACCCGTCACGCGGACACGGGCGACTTCGTCGTCATCCTCAACGCCGACAAGGTGGTTTTCACCCGCACCAAGTGGGACAAGAAACTTTACTACCGGCACACCGATTTCGTCGGCGGTCTCAAGATCACCACCGCGAAGGACCTGCTCGGCCGTCATCCGGAAGAAATCCTCCGTTTGGCCATCTGGGGCATGACCAACAAGACCAATCTGGCTCGGCACCAGATGAAGAAACTCAAGATCTACACCGGCAGCGAACATCCCCATGTCGCCCAGAACCCGCAGGCGTTGCCCCAGGCCGCCACGTACCGCTCGGTTCTGGCTGCCAAGAAAACCGGCTGATTCGGAATTAAGCAGGAGAAATCAGGAAAATGGAAAAGCAGCAACACAGGGTGGGCAAGCGGAAAAACGCGATCGCCCGAGTTTATCTCCGTCCTCGCGCCGCCGACAGCGGCTCGATCCGGATCAATGATCGCGCTTTCGAGGAATACTTTCCTCGTCCGACCTCGCGGATGCTGATCATGCAGCCGCTGGAGCTCACCTCCACCGTGGGCCGCTTTGACATCCTGATCAACGTGCGCGGCGGAGGCCTTTCGGGCCAGGCCGGTGCCGTTCGTCACGGCATCTCGCGCGCCCTCCTCGAAGTGGATCCGGGCTTCCGGGCCATCCTGAAGAAGGCTGGCTTCCTGACCCGCGACGCCCGCGAAGTCGAGCGCAAGAAGTACGGTCTGGCTGGCGCACGCCGCCGCTTCCAGTACTCGAAGCGTTGATTCCGGGGCCTTCGGGCCGCACAGTTCACAAGAGAGGCTGGACCTGCTGGGTCCAGCCTCTTTTTTTTTGCCCTCAGGCGGCTTTCTGGGGACCTGGACCCGTCGCTCCGGTAGTGGCCTCGTGGGCCAGGAGCAGGCATTCCAGGGTGCGGCCGTACTCGTGGGCGGCCTTGATGCGCTCGGCCCGCACCAGCTCGTGGGCGTCGGGCGACCCTGCCAGGGCGCTCAGGTGCCTCTTGCCGCGCATCAGGTAGCGCTTCAGGTTGCCGGGCATCTCCGTCATGCCGTGAGGCACCGCCCGGGTCATCGACTCCAGCAGTTCGGCGCTACCTTCGGCGGTCTCGTGCAGGTTGTACTCCTCGCGCGCTTCCTCGAGTGCCGGAAGTTCTCCCGCCCGCGGTTCGAAGTAGGCCAGCTTGGCTTCGTGCCAGAGTGCGCGGGCCAGGTGCTTGGTGGCACGGGCCAGACGCTCGGCCTGGAGCCGATTGCCGCTGCGACAAGCGTCAAAGGCCTGGCGATAAAGCTCCACCACCTCGTGGGGCGCCGTGCCCGGGATGGGGCGTCGGTCCCAGAAATGGGTGACGCCGGCCTCGACGACCAGGTTGAAGGCCTTCTTCAGCTCGTGCTCCGCGTTTTCTGGTCCGTGGAACTCCATGGGGTTTCTCCTTGCCGCCGTGAAGGGTTGCAAGAGGAAGGCCCTTCCCAGCGGGGCAAACCATGCGACAATGAAGGCACGAGCCAAGGATGGTCTGGAACACCTACAAGGAAAAGATCAAGCGGTTGTCCGAGCGCATCGTCGATGCGCAGAAGCCCATCCGCATCCTGGACGCCATCAAGTGGGATGCCGAGGTGGAGCAGGCGCTCCGCAAGAGCCGCTACCGCGAGATGCCCAAGGTGGATGCGGAGTACTACGCGCGTTTCCCGCTCGAATTCGATGCCCAGAAGAAGATCGAGGAGTTCGGCGAAATCCTCCGCGACATCGACGTGACGCTGGGCGAAGGGGATGCCCTGGGCAAGCTGCTCAAGGCCATGTGCGAGCAGTACAGTGACGTGGTGCAGATGCTCCTGCATCGCGGCACCCCCAAGTTCCATGATTATTCGCGCAAGCTCTACGGTTCACCCAAGGACCTGTTCTTCGGCGACAAGAACACCATCTCGGATCTGGGCCACCTGCTCTACTCGACGCTCAGCAAGCTCCAGGACACGGCCCTGGGGCAGGATGTGCCCGAGAACATCGAAGCATCCCGGGTGGTCAAGCTGCTCAATGAGCGCTTCCGGGCCTATTTCAAGGACGACGTGATCAAGGCCAAGCTCTCGGACGGCATCGTGGCCGACGCGGCTGCCGGCAGCGACGTGGTCAAGATCCGCGAGGGGTCGCTCTTTTCGGAGCGCGACGTGGACATCCTCGAGGTGCACGAGGGCTGGGTCCACGTTGGAACCACCCAGAACGGGAACCACCAGCACGTGGCCAAGTGGCTGTCCAAGGGGCCGCCGCGCTGCTCCTCCACCCAGGAGGGGCTTGCGGTCATCCTGGAGATCTTCACTTTCCGCACGTATCCGCGCCGGGCCCGTCATATCAATGACAGGATCCTGGGCATCGACAAGGCCGAAGACGGCGCCAACCTGCTCGAGCTGATCGAGTTCTACCGGACCGAAGGGTATTCGGAAGAGGACTGCGTGACCAACGCCCGCAGGGTCTTCAGGGGCGGCACCGTCACGGGTGGGGCTCCGTTCACCAAGGACATCTCGTACTGCCGGGGCTTCATCGAGAACTACAACTTCATGCGGGCGGCCATCCGCGCCGGAAAGCCGCAGCTGGTGCCCTTCCTCTTTGCCGGCAAGCTTCACGTCGACGACGTGCCGCTCATCTACCAGAAGTACAAGGAAGGCATCGTGGATGCTCCCCGTTACCTGCCGTCGCAGTTCTCGGACATGAACGGCATCGCCGTGTGGATGAGCTTCTCGAGTTTCCTGAATCTCGTGGATTTGAAAAGCGTCCAGGAGCATTATGATAAGCTGTTCCAGACACATCTCTAGGGAAGGAGAAGTCATGACCCGTCAGAACATTTTCGCCCTCGGCGCCCTGATCGCGTTGATGGGGTCCTCGTTCGCTTCAGCCGCCACCGAACTCGAGGTTGCTCGGGTCAACGGAAAGGCCATCACGGCCCAGGACATCCGTTCGGCCCTGGGGGGACTCAACGAAGGCCAGCGCAAGTCCTTCCTGAAGGACGCCGCCGCGCGCCGCCAGGTGCTGGGTGGCCTGATCGACCAGGAAGTCCTGGCTGCCCAGGCCGAGAAGGACAAGATCGACCAGGACCCGGAGTTCAAGGACTTCATGGCTCGGGCCCGGCGCCAGCTGATGATGGAGCGTCTGGTGAGCCGGAATCTGGCTGCCAAGATGAACGAGGCCGCTGCCAAGAAATACTACGAGCAGCACAAGAGCCAGTTCAGCACCGACCAGGTGACCGTCCAGCACATCCTGCTCGACACCGAATCGCGGGCCCAGCAGGTGATCAAGGAAGCGACCGCTCCGGGCGCCGACTTCATGGAGCTGGCCGAGAAGAATTCGAAGGACCCTTCCGCCAAGAACAATCGCGGCGCCATCGGGACCATCGGCCGCGACGCCCCCTTTGCCGAAGCCTTCAAGGAAGCGGCTTTCAGCGCGCGTGAAGGCCAGCTCGTGGGTCCGGTGCGTACCAGCTACGGCTGGCACGTCATCAAGGTCACCGAGCACAAGGTCGGCAAGGTGCTGGGCTATGACGAGGTCGAGCTCCGGGTCAAGGAGATGCTCCGCCGCGACCTGCTCAGCGACTACATGACCAAGCTCCGCCAGCAGGCCAAGATCTCGGTCGACGACAAGGCTCTCGAAAAGATGTGACCCGTTCCAGGCCCAGGGTCGGATGGCCCGGGTCGAAGGAGTGGAAGGCCGGACCCCGATCGGGTCCGGCCTTTTTTCATTCCAGGGGCCTGGGTGTCCGGCTCAGGCGTAGTCCCGGGCCACGATGCCGTATTTCTCGAGCTTCCTGAGCAAGGTCTTCTTGGGGATGTTGGCGTGCAGCGCGGTCTGGTTGATCCGGCCGTTGAAGGCCTTCAGGGCGCTGATCAGGAACCGGCGCTCGAACTCCTCCTTGTTGGCCTGGAAGTCCAACCGGCTGATGTCGAGCCGGAAGCCCGGATCGCTTTCGTCCAGGTCGGCTTCGCCCGCTGCCAGGGGCTGGGCTTCCTCGGCGCGCGACAGGCCGCGCGCGGAAGGGCCGGTCAGCGACTCGGGCAGGCTTCCTGCCGTGAGCTCCTGGGTGGTCTCGATCACGAAGGCGTGCTCGATGACGTTCTCCAGCTCGCGGATGTTGCCCGGCCACGAGTGCGCCCGGATGAGCTCCATGGCCTCGTCGTCGATTCCCGAGATGTTCTTGCGGTGCTGCTGGTTGAACTTGGCCACGAAATGGCTGGCCAGGGCGTCGATGTCGTTCTTGCGCTCGCGGAGCGGCGGCAGCTGGATGGGCAGGACGTTGAGCCGGTAGAAGAGGTCCTCGCGGAACTCGCCCTTCCGGATCATCTCCTCGAGGTTGCGGTTCGTGGCGGCCACGATGCGGACGTTGACCTCCGCCTCGCGGTTCGAACCCACCGGGGTGAACTTCTTTTCCTGGAGGGCGCGCAGCAGCTTGACCTGCATGGCCGGGGAGATGTCGCCGATCTCGTCCAGGAACAGGGTGCCGCCGTCGGAGTACTGGAACTTGCCGATCTTGCGTGAATCGGCGCCGGTGAAAGCGCCTTTTTCGTGCCCGAAGAACTCGCTCTCGATGAGGGTCTCCGGCACGGCCGAGCAGTTGATCGTGACAAACCGGTTGTCCTTGCGGGGCGAATTGTGGTGCAGGGCCTGGGCCACCAGCTCCTTGCCGGTTCCGCTCTCGCCGCGGATCAAGACCGCGGTGTCGACCCGCGACAGCTTGTCGATGACGCTGAACACGCGCTTCATCTCGGTGCTCTGGCCGACGAACTCGGTGCCATTGGGCAGCCGGATGACCGGGGCGGACAGGGCCACGTTCCGCACCATGCTGTGCGCCTTCAGCGCGCGGTCCACCAGGTAGACCAGGTTCTCGGCCTTGATCGGCTTCTCCAGGTAGTTGTACGCACCCTCGCGCGTGGCTTCGACCGCGTCTCGGACGTTCGAGAAGGCCGTCAGCATGATCACGATGATCGAGCTGTCGTGGGCCTTGATCTCGCGCAGGGCTTCCAGGCCCGAAAGCCGCGGCATGTTCACGTCGAGCAGGACCAGGTCGAAGCGTCCCGCGCGGACGCGGTTCACGGCCGCTTCGCCGTCGTTGGCCTGCTCCACCAGGTAGTGGCTCTCGGAAAGGGCCGAGCTGACCGTCAGCCGCAGGTCCGCATCGTCATCAACCACCAGGACTTTGAACATGCACAGCCTCCTTCAGGGGAAGACGGATCCGGAACGTGCTTCCTTGATCCGGCCGACTCTCGACCTCGACCGAGCCCTGATGCGCTTCCACGAAGTAGCGGGTCAGGTAAAGACCGAGGCCGGTTCCGGCCACCCGGACCGTCGTATCGTTTTTTGCCCGATAAAACCGGGTAAAAAGTCGGGAGACCTCTTCCGGGGTCATGCCGATGCCCCGGTCCCGCACCGAGATCTCCACGGAATCGTCCGTTTCCCGCGACTGGACCAGCACCTCGCTGCCGTCGCGCGAGTACTTGATGGCGTTGTCGATCAGGTTGCCCAGAACCTTGGACATCAGCACGCTGTCCACCCGGATGGGAAACAGGGGCTCCAGCTCGGTCTGGATCCGGATCCCGCGGGCGCGGGACTGGGCCTTGAAGCTCTCGACCAGCTTCTCGATGAGCTGGTTGATGTCCTTGCTCTCCAGGTTGGGCTTCAGCCTCTCGGACTCGACCTTGGAAAGTTCCAGGATGCTGGTGATGAAGCGGTTGAGCTCGTCCGTGGCATTGATGATTTGGGCCAGGGTTTCCTTGTCCCGGTCCACGAGGCGGTCCGCTGCCTTGCGCAGCAGGACCTCGGTCAGGCCCTGGATCCGGGCCACGGGGGTCTTGAGGTCGTGGGTGACCAGGGACAGGAAGTTGGTCTTGAGCTCCTCGACCTGCATCAGAAGCTCGTTCTTTCGCTGGTAATCCCAGCGCTTCTGGTACTCGCGGATCAGGCGGTAGGGCACTATCAGGTAGTAGCTGAGCAGGACGCCCAGCAGCGGCTGGCCCGCCCGGATCCAGAGCGAGTAGGGCCCGAACGCCACGAGGGTGAGCCCCAGGAAAAGCAGGGCGGCCCCGAATGCCGCCGAAAGCCCGTGCAGGGGCTTGGACACCAGAACCCACCACAGCACGAAGGCCGAGAGGCTGAAGGTGAAAAGCCAGTTCAGCCAGGCGGGCGCCCGGTCCAGGCCATCGCGGTGCAGCACCGAGTCGAGGATCGAGGCGTGGATCATGAGCTTCGGGTTCTCGAACTCCCGCTTGGAAAACGGGGTGAAGGCAAAGTCGGTGGAGTCCTGCCGCGACAGGGGGCCTACCAGGAGCGTCTTGCCGCGAAGGTCATCGGGCGCCACTTTCCGGTTCAGCACGTCGATGAAGGAGACCTGGCGGTAAGGCGTCCTGGAGTTCTGGCCATGGTAGCGGAAGAAGAAGTAGGTGGCGTCGGCCTCGGGAACCTCGAAGGTGCCGGGAAGCCGGGGTGGCGTGGCCGAGCCCTCCATCCGGCGGGCCAGCTCCAGGTGGAAGACCGGCTTGTCGTTGAGCTGGGTCAGG
>CANFHS010000076.1 GCA_947446835.1 Bacteriovoracaceae bacterium | reverse complement strand
GGGTGGGAATGTCCCATCCGGCCCTTCCTGCTTCCCGGTGCCTCGGCCAATGGATCAGCCGAAGGTGGCCGACACACCCAGCGTGCCCGTGAACAGGTCATTTTCCGGAGTGATGGTCACGTCAGGCCGGATCAGCAAGGCGACGCTCTTGCTCAGTCCCAGCTCCACGTCACCCCCCGCGTTCGGATAGACTTTCCAGAGCGCGCCCGACTGGTCGGAACCTGAACCCATGTTCATCGAATTGGCGGCCGAGCGGTAAACGATGTTCCCACCCCCGTGCACCGAAAGGCGAAGTGCATCACTGGCGTTCCACCCCACCTTCAGGTTGAGCGGCAGGATGAGCAGGTTCGCCCCGCCTGAATTCTGGTTGTTGCTGCCGTCGCCGGTTCCCCAGAACGAGGCATTGCTCGTTCCCACGTGGGAATAAAGCAGACCCAGCGACGGCCCCAGGAACATCTCGGTGGGCTCGTCTCCCAGGGCGGCACGGGTCAGGTTCATGTCATAGGTGAAGCCGAGCACGCCGCGACTCTGGTCGCTGTTGTCCGTCGGGCTCTTGAACAGGGCGACGCCGGCCTGTGGCTTGAAGCCGGCAATCTCGTTCTTGAGCGCACTGTTCTGCGCCTCTTCATGCGCCACCGAAACCGGGGCGACCTCCTGATCGACGCTGCCCGGGAGCTGGGCTTCGGGCGAAGTGGGAAGAGGCTCCTGCTGGCTCCCGGGCATCGAATAATCCGGCACATACTCGTCGGCCCATGCGGCCGGCCCCAGACAAGCCACTGCCAGCACCCCGATCCATTGATTCCGATTCCGATTCCGATTTCCGAGTTTCATCCAGAAAACCCCTTTCGTGAAATTTTACGCTCCAGGGTTGCAACCCCTATTCCACGGACAAACAGCCAATCGGGAATTGTCGTTTTGGCCGCCATCCAGCATGATCGCGCCCATGCTCGGTTCCTGGATGGCCCGGTTCCAGAAATTCTCGAATCGCCCCTGGTACCTGCCGCTAGGCGGGTTGCTGGCGGGGCTGGATTTTTTCATCCTCGTCGTGCCCACCGATGGGCTGGCCGTGACCTCGGTCCTGCTTCAAAAAAAGCGGTGGTTCGCCACGGCCGTCGCCTTTGCCCTGGGCTCCACCCTGGGCGGCGTGATCATGGCCTGGATGACCCTGCGCTGGGGCGAGCCGTTCGTGACCTGGCTGCTGGGCGACGCCCTCCACTCGGCCAGCTGGAGCCAGACCAGCCAGTTCGTGATCCGCCACGGAGCCAAGGCGCTGCTGCTGTTCGCGGCCAGTCCCCTGCCGCTTCAGCTGCCCATTGCGATTTGCAGCCTGGCCCACATGCCCCTGCTGGAGATGGCCGGGTTGCTCCTGCTGGGACGGTTCTTCAAGTTCACGGTGCTTTGCGGGCTGGCCAGCCGCGCGCCCAAGCTCCTGGGGCGCTTCCGCAAGGTCGCCGACGAGGTCCAGGAAATCGAAGTGGCACGGCTCGACGAAAAAAGCGGAACCGAACGCAAGGAGTGATCAGACAGTCGTTGGGTCAACAGTCAGTGAGCGGCCGCGCCCTTGGGCCGGGAGTTCCACAGCGGCAGCATCAGCAGGGCTCCGGCAATGGCGAAGCCGATCATGCTCGGCCCCCAGGCATTCCAGCCCCAGCGCTCCAGGAGCCAGCCCATGCCCACGCCCACCACCGAGCCCCCCACGTACTGCATTCCATCAAAGATCCCGGCGGCAGTTCCCGCGGCTTTCTTCCCGCCGAAGTCCATCGAAGCGGTCCCCGACAGCATGGAGTGGACCACCGAAATGGCGAACGAGTTCACGATGAAGGCCAGGATGACCCACTCCACCGAGGGGGCCCGCCAGATCACGGCCAGGCACAGGGCGATGATGCCGTAGCCGATGAAAGCGACCGGCGGGCGGCGTCCCTTGAACACCCAGTCCGAAGCGGTCCCGGCAAAGAAGGCACCGGCGATCCCCGCCAGCACCACGCCCATGGCGCCCTTCTGGAAGATGGGGCTCGAGAGCGGCAGCTTCTGGTGTTCGAGCATGTAGCGGGGGAACCACTGCTCGAAGCCGTGCCGCACCAGACCGGTGCAGAATTCGGCGGCCGCGATGGTCAGGGTCACGGGATTGGTGAGGATCTTGCGGAGCACATACCGCACCGTCACCGGCTCATGGTCGCCTGAAGAGGCGTCCTGGACATCCAGCGCCGGAAGACCGCAGTCTTCGGGCGAGTTCCGCACGTGGCGGTAGGTCAGGAAAGCCATCAGGGCCACCACGCCCGCGGGCACGAAGAACACCCATTGCCAGGGAAGCAGGGTCACCAGCACTCCGCCGATGAAGAAGATGAGCGCGCGCCCCGACTGGATCATCGAGCCGAAAATGGCCGAAAACACCCCTCGTTCACGCACATGGAACCAGCCCGCGTTGACCTTGATCAGCGCCAGGGCCGAGTAGCTCTGGAAGTACGAGTTGAGCGACCAGACGGTGGCGAAGTAGCCCACGAGCAGGGTGCCGGTTCCCAGGAAACCCAGGTAAGCGCCCAGGCCGAACAGCAAGTTGAACACCACGGTACCACTGGCCCCGATGAGCATGGCGCGACGCCCGCCGATCTTGTCGGCGATGGGCCCGTTGAAAATGGCCGAAAACCCGTAGATGGAAAGCGCCGCCGTGATGATGGCGCCGATCTGGGTCTTGTCCCACCCGTAGGTCCTGGACAGCGCCGCGTTGGCGAAGGACAGGTTGTAGCGCCCCATGTACATGGCCGAGTAAGTCAGCCCGAGGGTCAGCCAGTTGGTCGTGCGACGGCGCCGGAACTCGGTGCTATGTCCAGGCCGCGACCGGGATGCCTGCGACACCCTGAAAGCGGCGTCCTGAGGAATCGATCCGGGGCTCAACGTCGTGGTACCGGAGGACATCGGTGTTCCTTTCGTCAGATCCGTGGAAAGCATCAGGATTGTGGGGGTGCGGGCAGCCTAGCCTCGGCCTTCCGCTTTTTCAACGCCGGGGTCAGCCCAAAAGCTGATCCAAGGTGCTCAAGGCCCGACGCCGATTTTCGCCATTTCTCCACCAGCTGGACGGATGCGGAATGGTCAGCAATTTCGCGGCACCTTCAGCCCCCACCGCCCGTTCCACGAACCAGCGCGAATCATTTCCCAGGCACACCACGGGCACACCAGCTTCGACCCAGGGCAGCAAACGCGCCTGAAGGTCCCGGATGGCCTGTTCGACCGGATTCTGCTTCCCACCGGTCTTGAGCACGGCCTTGTAGCCCGTGGCGCCCTTGTCCTTGGCAAACCCCAGCTCCCGCGCGGGAACGGCCGACTCTCCGGTGTGCAGGGAAATCTTGGGGTCGAGCGGAAACTGCACCGCGTTCAGGACCGCGACGCCCAATTCCCGGCACAGCGCCTCCAGCTCCGCACGCGGCGGCACAGGCTTGGCGACCAGCGGGTGGCGCTGGAATTTGGCCAGCGCGCTCCACCACTCCCGGCCCGCCATTCCGCGGAACGGCGAGCGTTCCCCGGCACTCTCGGGGGCCACTTCGTCGCGATGGGGGCTTTCGCCCACGAAAACCGCTCGAACCCGCTTCGTCCCCGGCAGCAGATCAGGCACCCGGTAGCGCGCCGCATACGCGCGTTGGAAGGGCCAGGACGGAGCCAAGCGGCTCAGGCCTCCACCTTGACCACGCTCACCGAGCTTCCGTTCACCGAAAGCGCGCGCTTGCCATGAATGAAGGCCACCAGCTCGTCACCCACCAGATCGGCGGCGCCCAACGAAAGCAGCCCCTGCTCCACCAGCGCCTGCCGCTGGGTGGCCCCGCTGCGCAGGATGGGCAGCAGCTGCTGGGTGGTCATCAGATGGCGCGAGGCGATGCGGTGCTCATCGGCCAGGATCCCCAGGAAGCACTTCATCAGCTCGATGACCTGGCTTTCGGCCTCGTTCGGGATGTCGGGCTTGGGAAACTTCGGCAGCTTCACGTCTTCGGCGTGGCTGGCGCGATCCAGGGCAGCCAGGATGGCTTCGCCCGAATTCTTCAGCTCGCCCTTGTTCAGGCCCCGGAAAGCCGAAAGGTGCTGCATGTCCTTGGGACGCACATGGGCAAGGTCCACCAGCACGTTGTCGTCGGCCACCCAGCGCCGGGGCAGGTTGAGCTGCCGCACGCGTTCCTCGCGCCAGCGCACCAGCTCCAGCAGGGCGGCGTAGCCCCGCTTGTCGAGGCGACCACCCCGGGCCAGCTTCTGGGCCAGCTCCTCGGGATTGGACTCGTACAGCTTCTCGTCTTCCCACTTCGAGGAAAGCTCCAGGGCCCAGGCCCTGCGGCCACTGCGTTCCAGGCGCTCCAGCAGCTTGCGCGCCAGCTCCACCAGGTGGATGACGTCGGCATGGGCGTACTCTTCAAGCTGCTCGGGAAGTGGCCTCACCGACCAGTCGGTGCGGGCATGCCCCTTCTTGATCGAAACGTTCAGCATGCCCTTGAGCAGGTTGGCCAGGCCAACGGCCTCGCCGAAACCGCAGAGGGAAGCCGCGGCCGCAGTGTCGAGGCTGGGACGCGCCGTCATGCCGAAGCTCGTGTACAGGCACTCCTGGTCGCCCTGGGCGGCGTGGACGATCTTCAGGATCTTGGGGTCCTGGAACACGTCCAGCAAGGGCTGGATGCCCGATTGCCTGGGATCCTTGCGACGGAACGCGCGCGCGTCGACCAGCCAGGACTCCTCGTCCGTGGCGACCTGGAGGATTTCCACCATCGGAAAGAACGTCGTCTCACGGATGAATTCCGTATCAAACGCGACCATGTCCTTGCCGCGGAGACGTTCGACCAGCTTTTGGATGCCTTCAGCCGTTTGAATGAGGCCGGGATGGGTGATCATCGCGAGTTGAATTCCAGTGGCTCCGGGTATCCCGGCTGCGCCCCGGAATCAAGCCACTTGCGACCGATCCCGCTCGGCGGCCTTGGGAATCTCGAAGATCCGGACACGGACCTGGGCGGCCGGGCCCGCCAGGATGAAGTCCACCTTGGCCGGGTCTTCCTGGTAAAGCCGGAACGCGTAGTCCGCGATGACGGTCGAGGCCTCCCGCTCGCTTTTCTGGAACCGCTCGATCTTGATCTTGGATTTGAGCCACTGAACGCCGTGGTCCTGGACCTCAGGCCGCACGCAGGGACGCGACAGCAGGTCCTCGACGTAATTGCCGAACTCCTCGTCCTCGATCGACCGGCGTTCGCGCACCAGGTAGGCGGCGTCCAGGGGATTGGAGTCCCCGGAACGGAGCGCCTCTTCGACGGCGGCAATCTCCCGCTCGTCCGAAAAGTGGTCGAGCAGGATCAGCTGATCCTGCTCTCGACGAACCGCCAAAGCCACGGTGCCCATTCGGGGTGCTGACATGAAGTTTCAGGTCTCCCTACCTCTTCCTTGTCGGACCATTTTACTCAACAAATGACCCTTTTAACAATTGGGTGGGTCCGCCCCGACCCACTCTGCTAGCTTGGCCGGGTGCATGGCTGATTCAGAGCCGCGCCAGCAATGGCTTTTCCCCTATCCCAACCCGCTTTCGGCCCGATTCGAGGCCGACTTCTGGAAGTCCATTCCACAGGACCCCGGCATCTATCGGATGCGCGGGGCCACGGGCGAACTCCTGTACGTCGGAAAGGCCAAGAATCTGCGGACCCGGCTCCTGTCTTACCGGCGCGCGCGGCCCCACGCGGTTTCGCGAAAAATCGTGCGGCTGGTGCACCTCATCCGGTCCATCGAATGGGAAGTGACGCCCGACGAAGCCTCGGCCCTGCTTCGCGAGAACGAGTTGCTTCGCACCCTGGACCCGCCCTTCAACTCGCAAAACACCCGCCCCCAGACGTACTTCTTCATCGGGCTCAGGCACCTGGGCACGGAAGTGCGCCTGCGCCTCACCACCGAGCCTTCCGCCCAGGGCGATCTGCTTTACGGCGCCTTCAAGGGTCGCGGCCAGGTGGAGCGCGCCTTTGGTGCCCTGCTTCGGGTGGTGTGGGCCACCACTTCACAGGGCGCGCGCTGGGAAATGCCGGCCCGGCTCACCCGCTACCGGCCGCCCCGCCTGTGCACCTTGCCCCTGCCCGAGGGCGAGGAATGGTTCCGGGACTTCAAACGGTTCCTGGAGGGCCGGGACACCGGTCTGCTTCTGCGCCTGACCGGACGACTGCTCGGGAACGAAGCCATTCCGCGGTTCGCTTACGGCATGATCCAGGCCGACCTCGAAACCCTGTCCCGGTTCCACGAGGTGCGCCTGCTCCGCCACCGGGCGCTGCGCCTCAAGCACGGAGTGCGAGGCCGCCTGATCGCCCAGGAAAAGATTGATGATCTCATCGCCCTGGAGGCGCTCCAGGATCGGCGCCTCCGGACGAAGAAAAAGGACTGAGGCGGGCCTCAGTTCCGGTCGAGCTTCTGGCGCGAAAGCACGAGCCCGTGGCTCGGATCGTAGGGCGAAACGCCCACGGTAACCCGGTCACCGACCAGCACGCGGATCTTGAATTTCTTCATTTTTCCGCACAAACGGGCCGTGATCATCGGTCCATTGTCGATCTGGACCTGGTAGTTTCCGCCGCCCGTCAGGTCGGCAACCTTGCCTTCGAACTTGATGAGATCGTCTTTCGCCATTCAGTCAATCCTCGGGATGATTCGGGAACTCAGGGCCGGCCGGCGCGGTTCTCGCGCGGGGCCATCGGGCGGGCTTCGTTCACGACCAGCCGACGGCCGTCGTAATCAGCGCCATTGAACTGCTCCACGGCAGCCTGGGCTTCCGCCTCGGTGGACATCTCCACGAATCCGAAACCTTTGCTCTGGCCGCTCTCGCGATCCATGATGATCTGGGCCTTGGCCACGGTGCCGACCTGCGAGAACGAATCGACCAGGACCTGGTCGGTTGCGGAATAAGGAAGATTGCCCACGTACAGTTTTTTGCCCATTCAGGACCTCCAAGGAGAAGCCTCCTTACCACCCGCAGGTTCTTGTGTCGCCAGGGATTTTCAGGCAATGTCCCGGCCCATGCCCGCTACCCCCGCCCAGCTCGAACGCGAAGTGAAGCGTCGCCGCACGTTTGCCATCATTTCGCACCCCGACGCGGGCAAGACGACCTTGACCGAAAAGCTGCTCCTTTACGGCGGGGCCATCCACCTGGCGGGCGCCGTCAAAGGCAAATCCAACCAGAAAAGCACCACTTCGGACTGGATGGAGATCGAAAAGCAGCGCGGGATCTCGATCTCTTCGTCCGTGCTCCAGTTCGAGTACCAGGGGCACCAGATCAACCTGCTGGACACCCCCGGCCACAAGGACTTCTCCGAGGACACCTACCGCACGCTGACGGCGGCGGACGCGGCCGTCATGCTGATCGACGCAGCCAAAGGCGTTGAGCCCCAGACCCGCAAGCTGTTCGAGGTCTGCCGGATGCGGGGCATCCCCATCTTCACGTTCATGAACAAGCTGGACCGCCCGTCGCGCGACCCGCTGGACCTGATCGACGAGCTCGAAAAGGTGCTCGGTATCCGCTCGTGCCCCATGAGCTGGCCGATCGGCTCGGGCGACCGCTTCCGCGGCGTGTACGACCGGCAGGCGCAGCAGGTGCTGTACTTCCAGACCGATGGCGTGGCCAACGTGCTCCAGAAGGACCGCCTGCAGGATCGCCGCTTCGAGAACCTCGATGACCCGGCCCTGCTGGCTTCGCTGGGCGGGCCCCGCAACGACACCCACGAGGCCGAGTACCTGCTCGACACCCTCAAAGCCGAGCTGGAGCTGGTCGAGGTGGCGGGCGACCCCTTCGACCATGAGCGCGTCCTGAAGGGCCAGCTCACCCCCGTGTTCTTCGGCTCCGCCATGAACAACTTCGGGGTGCAGCGGTTCCTGGAGCGTTTCATCGAGCTGGCTCCCGCCCCGGCCCCCCGGGAATCGACCTCGGGCGCCGTGGACCCTTGCTCGGAGCGTTTCTCGGGCTTCGTGTTCAAGATCCAGGCGAACATGGATCCGGCCCATCGCGACCGCGTGGCCTTCGTCCGCATCTGTTCGGGCCACTTCGAGCGCGGCATGAAGGCCAAGCACGCGCGCCTCAAGAAGGACTTCACCCTTTCCAAGCCCCTGAACTTCTTTGCCCAGGAGCGGGTCATCGTCGACGAGGCTTGGCCGGGCGACATCGTGGGCATGCTCGACACCACGGGCGACCTGCGCATCGGCGACACGCTTTGCACGGGCCCGGTGCTGGAATACCAGGGGGTGCCGCGGTTCTCGCCCGAGCACTTCGCCATGCTCCTGATCAAGGACCCCATGAAGCGCAAGCAGCTCCAGAAGGGCCTCGAGCAGCTGGCCGAAGAAGGTGTCGTCCAGATCTACCGCCAACGCGACCTGGGCGACAAGGACCCGTTCCTGGGAGCCGTGGGCGCCCTGCAGTTCGAAGTCCTGCAGCACCGCTTGAACGCCGAATACGGGGTCGACACCAAGATCGAGCGCCTTCCCTTCGTGCATGCCCGCTGGGTCACCGGTCCCATCCAGCCCGAGGTCTTTGACCGCCGGGACGACTCACGGTGCCTGCTGGACCGCGACAACCATCCGGTGCTGCTCTTCAAGAGCGACTGGGCCCTGCGCTGGAGCGAAGACAACCACAAGGAACTCCAGTTCCTGAAGAACGCCCCGCTCAAACGCGTGGATTGAGCTTCTGGGCCGTGTGTTCAACGAGGTGAAGGCCTGGGGCAGCAGCGCCGCCCCAGGCCTCACTCGAACGATCATTCCCCTGACTGGCACCCCAATGGACCGTTCAGTTTTGTGAGCGGTATATCGGCACAGTTTCTTTCCTGGGAAACCCAGTGCCCTCTCGAAAGGTGCTGATAGATTCCCCCCGCGCTGAGCAGGCCGGTCAGCTGCACTCCGAAGCGGAAAGCATCCTTCCCGTTCGGGTTGATGCAGACCCTCAGGACGGATCCCTGGAAATCCTGGAGCAGGAACCGGGGTGAGCGCTCGAACGGGAGGTTGGGGGTCCAGCTATGATCGGTCCAGGTCGCCCCGACATCCTTCCGGATGGCCAGAACCGAGCCGTTTTTCACGAGGCTGGTGGTGAGCAAGGAATTCCCGTCCTTGTCATCATCCGCCACCTCATAGGCCACCTGCAGGTTCTCGATAGAGGGCACATCCGACTTCTTCTCGGTCAACTCGAAATCACTCGTCAGGCCGATCCGCATCGTGTGGTTCGAGCCCAGGTAATTGATCCGATACGAGATGGGGACGCCGAACTGCACCAGCTCTTCGCTGGACGCATCATCAAAGACCCTGCGAAGGGCAGCGAGCTTGTTCACGAAACCCGAACCCAGGAGGTGGGTCTGCGATTCCGGACGATCCCCCACCACGAAGAGCCGGATATCCGACTGTTCGAGGATCCGGCTCTGCTCGTCGCTGGCCTGAAGACCCGACCCGCCGGTCACGTAGCCCACATGGGCATCCATCGCGGCACGGAGCTTTTCACGTGACGCCGCGCTCTTGACCACCAGCAGGATGCGGCGACCATAGGTCACCGACGCGACATAACCGATCGGATTCCTGTAGGGCGAAGCCACCGCGGTCAGGTCCGAGAGCTTCACGTCGCGCGAGAACACCTTCTCCGGGGACTCCGGCGCGTCCATGGAAACCGTGTAGTACTGCTGCTTGAAGTCATAGACCAAGGCCGACTCGTTTTCGGACTTCTCGACCGAAAGCGCGGCTTGCACGTCCGCACTCAACCAGCTGGCCTTCATGCCAAGCTGGACAAAGGACTGGTCGATGGACTTGTAATCCGCCTGCGCGTGGGACCAATTCCCCTGCGGAAGGAACCCGTCACCCACAAGCTGCTGGCGGACGTCTTCGTAGGCCGAACCACTGGGCACCTGAAGCACGACACTGGCCTGCCCGAGCGGCTGACCATTTTTCCTGCGGGCCCGGCCCGTGATGCCCAGACGCTGGGGTGCGCGCCCCACGCTCAGGGCATCCAAGGTACCGGTGTCGGCACTGGCCGTCTGGATCAAGGAACCCGGCCAAAGGACTCCCGCATTGGGGTCGAAGGTCACGAATTCATCCGTGGACGATTCGGCCCGACGCTTCTGGATGCTCATGCAGCTGGTGCCCCGCTGCTCGACCGTTTCCGCCCCGGTCGCC
>CANFHS010000075.1 GCA_947446835.1 Bacteriovoracaceae bacterium | reverse complement strand
GGCCATGCGGCGCGCCGGGGCTCGGTCTGGTCGGTGGTTTTCATCCTGACCGAAGCCCTGGTGGGCGCGGCCCTGGTGCTGCTCGGACTGGTCGGCGTGGACGCTTCGACGGCGCGCGCCTGGGTGATGGTGCTCCACCTGCTCAACACGTTCGTGCTGCTGGGATGGCTCGCGCTGACGGCGGCCTGGGCATCCGGAATGCCCGCGAGCCCGGGACTGGGCGGGCTGATGCGCCGGCGCGGTTGGCTGGCCGCCGCGCTCCTGGCCATGCTCCTGAGCGGCAGCACGGGCGCGATTGCAGCACTGGGGGACACGCTCTTTCCGGCCACCTCCTTTGCCCACGGCCTTCAGCAGGATTTTTCCGGATCAAGCCACATCCTGCTCAAGCTCCGGGTCTGGCATCCGGTGGCCGCGTGCCTGGCCGCAACCGTGATCTGGCTTTCAACCAGCGCCGCCACTGCGGGCGCCTCCACCACCCCGGACGCGCAAAGAACGCGGACCCTGGGCTCTTGGCTTGCGGGCCTGGTGCTTCTCCAGGTGACCTTCGGTTTCCTGAACGCGGCCCTCCTGGCTCCCAACTGGATGCAGCTCGTGCACCTGGGCCTGGCCGACTCGATCTGGGTGCTGCTCGTGCTCTTCGCCTCCAGCCAGGCGCGACTCAGTACCTGAGAGGCAGGAAGCCACCGCGCGGCCCTGGGCCGAAGTTCCCGTTGGAATCCAGGGTAATCCCCTGCATGCGCGAATCGAAGCCGACGTTCAAGTGCACCGGATTGAGCGGGTCGATGGACAAGTTCCACATGGAATCCGAGGGCTGAGGCACCCCGCTCATTCCCGGCACCACACCCCCCATGAGGAAAGAGAACATCATGGGCGGAGAGGGCATCGTGTCCAGCCAGCTGAACGCCGCGCCTCCAGCAAAGCTCAGCGGAGGCAAACCCGAAACGGTCGGACTGACGTTCACGCAAGCCGCGGAGTTTGAGAGGTTCGCAACCAGGGCATCGATATCCACCACCCACGCGTCCTGCAGGAAGACCGAAGCCGACGTACCCTGACCACCGAAGATCAGAACCTTCCCACCCGAAAGGGACACTGCCGAATGACCGTGCCTTCCAAGGGCCATCTGGCAAATTGTCGAGTTGGGCGTGACTTCCGGGCTGATCTGCCAGGTGGCCCCGGCGCTGGTATCCAGGACCTGGAAGCCGGGCAGGATTCCACCCCCGCTGCCGGTTCCACCCAAAGCTACCAGCCTGCCATTGGCCAATCGAGTCAGCGTATGCCCGCTCCTGGGCGTTGCGGCGGCCGAAAAATCCAGATGGGTCAGCTGAGTGCCGTTCCAGCAGTAGGCCTGGAGCGGCATCGATGCGGCAGCCGAGCAGAGCGGCCCTTGCGGGAGCGTGGAGCACCCTCCCCAGAAGATGGCGCAAGTTTCAGCGGGGGCGCCAGCAATGGGAGGAGTAGCTGAAATGGACATGGCTTCCGGGGCATAGACCACTCCCGGCGAAACCTGCGTGGCCTGTTCCGTCACCGTGAACGTGCCCGCCGAAGTCCGACGGATGAGCTGGAGCGGCACGGCCGCCGCGCCCCCTCCGTAAACCACCAACTGGTCCGGAGCGATGCGGGCCACTCCCGGGCGAATCCGCTTGTCAGGCGCCTGGGCCGTGATCGGTGGAGAAACCTGGTGAACCGTCTGGAACATTTCGCCCGTGACCCAGACCGGGGGAGACCCGGGCGTCGGGCTCATGAGCGCCGCAAGCTTGTAAGTGCCGGTGGGAGCGTAGCCGACCGCGACCACTTCCCAAGCCAGGCCCCCCACGACCACGGCTTCGCCCGTACCGAAGGTGGCGCCGCCCATGTCGGTCAGGCCTACCAGCTGGGTACCGGTGTATTGGAAATTGGGGTGAAGGTCCGAGGGCAACTGGGGAATCTGCTGATCCCAGTACCCGCCGGTGGGAGTGGGCACAAACCGGTTCACTGCCACGGTCGGCACAGGAGAACTGACCGGCATGGGACCTGCCGTGGAAGTGGGCGTCGGCATGGGGAGCGGCTTCAGGCCACCCACCAGCAGGAAACCCTGGCCCGGCGCCCCGGGTCCGCCGCCACCCGTGCCGCCGCCACCGCCTCCTTGCGAGTGGCAATTGTCGATCGAAGCGTTCGTATCGAAGCCCCCGCTGATCTCGACGGAGGCGTCAGAGAACAGGTCGACCTTGGCCTTCCCAAGCTCGTAGAAAAAACCGATTTGCCCCTGAAAGGCATTGCCACCTGCAGACCCGACCGATTCCTTGAGCGGAATCTGGTCGCAGCGAAGCGTCGGATCCTTCATGAAGCCCACGACCTGCACCAGGCGGCTCGGACCCCGATCCACCTGGACCTCGAGCTGGATCTGGGTGTCGCCGGACTTGAGATCGACCGGCTGGCTCAGCACCCCCGGATAGATGTAGGAGCAGACCGAATTGAGATCCCACTGCTCGGGAGGACGAACCGGATCACCGGGGCTGAGCGATGCGATGCCCGGTCCGATCACGTTCAGCACCACGCAGTCGAAATCGGCAAGCGACGTGGGGGCCGAAGGAAAGCTCATCAGTCCCGGACCGGCGGGCTCCTGCGGCAACACCGCGGCCGCGTCCACCCGCGACGCAAGCACCCGATCCGCGGTGGGCGACACCAGGCCCAGCTCGCGGGCCAGCGTGGGGTCCCAGCCTTCCGCGGCCAGGCGAGCGGCGCGCTGCTCCTGGGCGCCCCGGGCCAGCGGGCTCAGGTCCACGATCACCGAAGAATGCGAAGAAGGCTGCAGCGAGCATCCCGCCAAAGCCAACGCCGCTCCCAGGAGCGGCCACACGCGTCTTTCGGGAAACCGGGGGTCCATGGCTCCATTCTAGCAACACTGTGTATTCTACGGAAAGTCGGCTTTTCCTGCCTACCTTGCCGTAACTCAAGGGATATTCCATGCGCATCTTCCACTTCTTCCGTCACGAGGATCAGAGCGGCGTCAGCGGCACCGGGGTCGTGGCCGAAGGGGTCGAATTCACCAACGGCTGGTGCGCCCTGCGGTGGATGTCCCAGCAGGCCAGCATCGCATTTTACCAGTCCCTGAACGAGGTCCGCCGCATCCATGGACACGGAGGGCGCACCGAAATCGTGCTGAGCGAGATCGCCCCGCCCTTGCGCCCCGCCGAGAAGGACCCCGAGACTTCGCAGAAGATCGAGCTCATCTTCGCCATCGTGGACGAGGCGGCGGCCCTGCTGGCGCTGGAGGAAGATCCCGACGCGCTTCCCGAGCATTACCGGCTCGGCGTGCAGCGCGTCCGTCAAAGGCTCAACTTGCTGGAGCAGAAGCTGGAGCTCGGTTCAGCTCCGAATAAAACTGGACATAATGCTGCATGACACGGGCCGGGTATTCCTTGGGCCACACCTTGCGGTCCAGGGCGCGATCCACGTTGCGGGCACCCATGTTGTAGGCAGCCAGGTAGAGGCGGCTATGCGAGTCGAAGCGCTCACGCAGGAATGACAGGTAAGCCGCCCCGAGGCGGATATTGGCAACCGGATCCAGAAGGGTCTTCTTCCCCTTCCAATTCAGGCCAATCCGGTGGGCAAGCCATTGGCCGGTGGCGGGCATGATCTGCATCAGGCCGATTTCACCGGCACTGCCGCGGGCCGAAGGATTGAAGGAGCTTTCGGTCTTCACGACGGCCACCAGGAACATCGGATCAAAATCATGGCGGTAAGCTTCATCGACCAGGGCCCGAGCCACCGCATCGGCGCGTCCACGATGCGAAGCGGGCAAAGCCTTGAGCACGGCCAGGCGGATGAAAGGCAGCGGGTCGAGCTTCTGACCGGTCGAGCGCACCACGCTCTTGCCGTAATATTTTCCAAGCAGCTCCTTGGCATGCTGGACGCGCACCTGCTGGAGCTGCGCGGCGGGCCGGACTTCCGAGGCAGGCTCGGCAGCCTGGACCGAAGCACCCAGACCCCAGGCCCCCAGACCTACTGCCAGGGCAATCGCGATCCGGGAACGAAGCGTGCTGACGGAGGTCATCGTGAAGTGGCGCATACCCCCACAAGGAGCAAGGGTCGGACCATGTCAAAAACCATGCAACCCTACGTCATTGCTGGAAAAACACCGCTCCGCGAAAGCGTCGTTTCTGACCAGGAACTGGAGAGCTGTCTAGAAACCAGACACTTTTTTGGGGCTCACTCCAGGATGGGGAGGATTTCGGGCATCCCTTCCAGGGCGGGACCCTCGAACTTGGATACGGTCCTCTGGGGGGCCCCGGTCTGGAACGTCAGCACGGTGGGGGCGGAAGCATCCACGCCGCCACAGACAGAATCCTGCATCTGGACCAGCACCATCTGCTGAAGCCCGGTGAGGCCGTTCAGCTCGTCACTACCCGCGCGAGTGATCCACCGTCCGCACTCGTCCTTGACCACCGAAACAATGGGCAAGCTCACCAACAGCGGTTCCGGCATCACTTCGGCGCAGATCTCGGAACGGCAATCATAAGCGCGCTCCAGGGTCAGGTGGATCTTGCCGGCGCGACGATCCACCAGGACGCTCGCACTCTCGACATGAAGCTGCTCTTCCAGTCGCGGATCGAGCTTCATCCGGGAGAATCGTCCGCCCTGAAGGGTGGACGCCTGGGCCGAAGAGGCTGCGGGCAGGGCCGAAACGAAGGAGATCACGAAAGCCAGGACCATGCGGGAGTGCTTCATCATCAATTCCTCCAAGGCCCGGGGGGACGGGCTTGAAGATGAAATTACTCCAGCCAGTTCATTCGATAAAATTATCGTTGTTTAAGCTAACCGATCTATTTTCTTTATTGATTGGACTCAGCGAGTCAAAAACCTGTGGCAAGGCTTCCGCCGTCTTGAGCGAGTCAAACCAGGACACACCAAAACGCAGATGCGCCATCCGCACCCACTGCTTGATGCGGCGGACCGTGTAGCCTTCGCGAGGCTCGGCTGCCAGATTGTGACGCGCGAACTGGGCCAGCACCTCCCGCCAACGCACGCGATCCTCCCCGAAAGGAACCCGATCTTCGGCCGGGAAGAGAGCGATTCCCAGCTCGTGCGCGGCAGCGCGCGGGAGGGCCGGATCCGCGAGCGCGCTTCGCCCCAGCATGAAGTGCTCGCAGCCCGTCACATCGCGGCACCGGCGCAGATCGTCCAGGGTCCAGAGATCGCCGTTGGCGATGACCGGAATGCCGAGCCTGCGGTTGACCTCGCCAATCGGCTCCCAGTAGGCGGGCGGAGCGTAGCCTTGCATCTTGGTGCGCCCGTGGATGGTGATCCAGTCGGCTCCGCCTTCGGCGGCGCGTTCGGCGTTCTCGTGCACGGGGTCGGGGTTGTCCCAGCCCAGGCGCATCTTGGCCGAAACGGGAATGGGCCGGGGCACGGCGCGCCGCACGGCCTCGACGATGGCGCGAATGCGGTGCGGGAATTTCAGCAACGTCGCGCCGCCATCGTGGCGATTCACCGTGGGCGCGGGGCAACCGAAGTTCAGGTCAATGGCGCGCGCGCCGAGCTCGACCGCGCGAAGCGCGCTCTGGGCCAGCTTCTCGGGATCGCCTCCCAGGAGCTGGAAGCCCACGGGCAACACGCCTCCCGCCAGGCATCCGGCCCGGAACTCGGGCACGTGCTCCAGGTAGCTGCGCGCGGGCGGAAGCTCCTGGCTGACGCGCAAAAACTCGGACACGCAAAAGCTGAAGCCACCCCGCTCCGCCTGGAGGGCGCGCATGGGGGCGTCAGTGACCCCTTCCATCGGGGCCAAAACCAGGGCCGGCTGGCCTTTTTTGATGCGGAGTTCCACGTCCTGGGCATACACCAACTGATTCGGTCAGGAAAGGGGAGCTTTACCGCTTTCAGGCTGCCCGCTATCAAAGAAGCATGAAAACCCAGCTCATCCTGACCGCCGCTTCCGCACTCCTGGCCTGCCCCGCCTGGGCCCAGCCCACCACGAACTGTGGACCGGCCCAGTTCGCCGAGGAACCCTCGATCAGGAATGGCGTCTACACGGCCACACTTTATTCGGACTGCCAGATCTCGGGCGCCACGGGCAAGGGCATGCCCGACCTGGAGACCGCGCAGATCCGCGAGACCTCGCAGGCCGGAACGGTCCACCAGGGCCCGGTTTCCGAGACCTTTCTGGGACTGCCCTCCACCTTCTTCGACGTCACCGTGACCCAGTCCGACCCGGGCGGCTCGGGCTCGATCCGCAGCAACGTGCACATCGCCACCGATGGCAAGTCGCGGCTGCTTTTCTCGAGCGTTTCGACCGAGGTGAACCTGAGCGGCATGGCGGGCTACCTGCGCAAGATCGAGACCCAGTACGAGGTCAAGAGCGGCACGTCCGCAGGACGCTACAGCTTCAAGCTCACCAACACGATCACACTGGCCAAGCCCGCGGCGGCTCCCGACTTCATCTTCAAGCCCATCGCCAAGAAGAACGCCCTGGAGCAGTTCACCCGCAAGCGCGACGAAGTGGTGGCCCAGACCGCCCAGGCGCTCTGAGCTCCCGCCCCAGGACCTTCACTCCGAAGGCGGAGCGGACGCCGAGCCCGAGTCCGAATCCTCGCGGTACCAGTGCTCGTGGGCGGCGTCGGTCAAGGCCGTGCGCGCGTCGGGGGCATGGCCCAGCCAGGGGCCCGTCGAGTGGGCCGCCCTCATCAGGAAGTCGAACAGCGGCAGGTGCCTGCGCAAGGTCCGTTTCAGGCGGTGAGGCTTGACCGGATTGAAGGCGCCCATGAACGAAAGCACCTGAAAAGGGTTCTTGCGCACCCAGATCCAGGAGCCCATCTCGAGGGTCAGCGGAATCATGGTGCCCGGGCGGCCCTGTCCGCGATGCTCGTCATAGAGGTAATCCCACAGGTCCCCATGCGTGGTGTAGTTCTTGGCCTGGGGTTCGAACTGGTAGACGTGGTTGGGCTGGGCCCGTTTCAGCAGGTCCTTCAGCGCAAACACTTCGGGCAGGTTCGGGAAAGGCTGCTGCGTGCGCGCGTAGGGGAACCAGAGCCGATCCTTGATGCCGAAGCCGGAATGGCAATCCACCAGGATGGAGCACCGCGAATCGAAAGCCTCACGCCTCACGAAGTCGCACACCGCCTGCGACTCGATCTCCATCTTCTCGGAGCTGCCCATGAACCACGGCAGCATCGTCGAGAAGCGCTGGCCTCCCACCAGGAAAGTGGCGTTGTCGGCACGGACCGGTGCATTCCTCATCAGGTCCACATGGTTTCCGTTGGATCTCCACGACAGGTGCATGCCCACCGGATTCACCAGCGGCATGAGGATGATCCGCATGCGCTCCAGCTGCCATTGCAGCGACTCGTCCCAGTCCACGCGACCCGCGAGGTTCTCCAGGAACGCCAAGGCAACCTTGCTGCCGATCCGCTCCACACCGTGCACGCCGCCGAAGATGCCCAGCACGGGCGCCTTGGGGTCCTGGGAGCCCAGGCTGAAGCTCAACAGCGGAAAGGAATTCTCCCCGTGGCGGAGCTCGGCCAACTGCTCGATCCGCGCAAACCGTTGCAGACGCTTCTGGAGACTTTCCAAGTCCCGCAATTCTGGAAACAGTGCCATCCTGGCCCTCCGCTCAAAGCTGAGCTTCCAGTATAGCAGACCGTTTGAAGAAATCTCAGGCCTGAACGAGAGCTCCGAACGGCGCGCCATAAACCGCAACGATTCCGCCATGGGAACGTTCGGCCAGCTCCTTGCGCGAAGTTTCAGCAGAAATCGGGATGGGATCCAGCACCGTCAAGGTCACGTCGACGTTCTGCAGCTTGAGCAGTCGCAGGAAATGATCCAGGAATGCCATATCGCCGTAATAAAAGATGGAATCGCGCAGCGTGCGGTCCACGGGACGACCGTCGGCGTGCGTGTAGCGCAGGCAGACCGGAAGGACCGGCGAACCCGAGCGGAGTGCCGAGTCAAAAAGCGCGTTCTTGAAAGGCAGGACGCCTTCGCCATTGGTACTGGTGGCCTCCGGGAAGACGACCAGGTGGGCGTCGTCATGCACCAGGACCGAGCTCAGTTCTTCAAGCTCCTCGGCCAGACGATTGCGATTGCGCCGCTCCACGAACACGCAGCCGCCGGCCTTGCAGATCTGGCCCAGCGCCGGGGTCTGCTCCACTTCGACCGAGGTCACGAACACGGCCGGAAACTGCGACGCCAGGATGACGACATCCGTATAGCCCAGATGGTTGGCCACCACGAGGCAACGCTTGCCCTTGGCCTGGAGCCTTTCGGCTCCCTCCAGCTTGACCCGGATCTTGAGCAGCTTCAAAAGCACGCGGTTGTAGCGGTTCAAGTTCCGGGAAAGGTAGCGCCTGCGGGAACGCTCATTGCGGAACAGGAACCGTCCCACATAGCCGTGGGCCACGAACAGGAGCAGGAAGAGCGCGATCTGGACGGCCCGGACCCAATGACGTTTCAAAACGGACTCCTCAGGCATTTCCGGTCGTCTGGTATTTGCGCTCGAACATCCGGTTCAGCTCGGAAGTCCGAAGGACGGTGAAAAAATCCACGCACTCGAACTCGCGGTCCAGGGCGGGCTCGCCACACACCTTCGCGCCGGCCTTCATGTAGGAATTGAGCAGCGAAGGCAAAAGCTGGGAGGCACGCGAAAGGTCCGGCCGGGCAGGGGGATCCAGGGTCGGCATCGTGTACTTGGGCAGGGGCTTGATACCCCATTCCTCGGTCACGCAGCCGTTATCGCGCAGGTGGGCCTGGATGGTGGCGACCTCCACCGGGTCCATGGTCGTGGCGCTCGAGCAGCCGAACAGGTAGTCGGCCTTTAGCTCGCGGATGTACGCACCCAATCCGCGCCACAGCAAGGTCATGACCATGCCGGACCGATAACTCTTGTCGATGCACGCACGCCCCAGCTCCAGCTTCGTGCCGGGGGACTGCAGGAACGTGCCCAGATCAAACTCGGTCTGGGAATAGAACTTGTTCGCAAAGGACGAGGAAATGAGCCGGTAGGTTCCGACCAGCCGGTCCGTCTTCTGGTCGATGATGACCAGGTGATCGCAGATGGCGTCGAACTCGTCCGTGTCGATCCCCTTTTCGGGCTGGGGAGTCGCCTTGCGGAACTCGCGGTAAAAAATGTCGTAGCGCAGGGCCAGGACCGTCTTGAGTTCCTCGGGCGAATCCACTGTCTTGACGACAAAGGCGCCCGCTTCGAGGCGGATGGGCATCTTCGGTTTGAAATCAGACGTGTCCAAGGCCCCCAAGCTAGCATGGAATGGCTGCGAGGCAACCCCGTTACCGTCAAGATTTTGATAGGACATGATTCCAGGTCTCCAGGAAATTCCCGAATTCCATCCCCACTTTTCCCCCTGAAAAGTGGCTGGAATGGGCTTCAATTGCTTTCCAAAGTTCCGGCAGCTGGCCGTAGCGGTAAAAGCCGCGTGCGTCCGGAACGGGATTTCCATCCAAGGTTTCGGGCGGCAGGAAATCGAGGGGCGCATTGATGTCCGAGCCCAGGGTCACCCGCTCGGAGCCCACGAACTGGGACACGATGCTGAACTGGGTCAGGAGCGCCCCCAGTCCGCCCGGGCAGCCGGCCAAGCAGGGGTGCGTCATGAATCGCGGGTCCGCGACCGTGCGGCCCATCATGTCCTGACTGGGCAAAAGACCCACCACGCCACGCGAGCGTCCGACTTCCAGCAGCTGCGCGCGGCTGATGCCCCGCTCGCCCGGATAGAATTCGCGCAACATGGTGTGGGTAAATAACAGCGGTTGATCGAATTCGCGGAGGATCGGCAGGAGCTCCTGCTGCGAGCGGTCCGATGCGTGCGACAGGTCAATCCACACGCCCCTGCGCGCCAGCGCGCGTGCCAGCTCCCGTCCTTTTCCGGTCAGTCCACGTGAATTGATGCGGACCCCTTCGGCGCAGCGGCCGTTCAGGAAGGACCGGACCCAGGCGCCCGGATTGACCAGCCCATGCCATCCCGGCAGGAGCGCCGCCCCGCCGAACAGGTCATCCAGGAAATGGAACGGCGTCACGATGCGGATCCCCGCCTCGTCGATGAACTCGACCAAGTCCTGCTCGGTTTCAAGGACCCCTGCCGCGCCCTCAAGCGTCAGGACTAACGCCCGCTTGCCCTGCGAGTGCGCCTTGGCAGCCTGCTCAGGACTCCTGACCAGGGCCCAGGTGCCCGG
>CANFHS010000074.1 GCA_947446835.1 Bacteriovoracaceae bacterium | reverse complement strand
GTTCGCGGATGCCCAGGGAGTAGTTGCCCCGACCATCGAACGACTTGCTCGGAACGCCCTTGAAGTCGCGCACGCGGGGGAGCGCGACGTTCATCAGGCGGTCCAGGAATTCGTACATGCGGGCGCGCCGCAGGGTGACCATGACACCCACGGGGTTGCCTGCACGGACCTTGAACGCCGCAATGGCCTTGCGGGCGCGGGTCAGGACCGGCTTCTGGCCGGTGATGGTCATGAGCTCGTCGACGGCACCGTCCAGGACCTTCGGATTGGCAACGGCGTCCTTCACGGCGCAGTTGATCACCACCTTGGTCAGGCGCGGAACCTCCATCGGGTTCTTGAACTGGAATTCCTTCATCAGCGCGGGAACCACCTTCGACTTGTACGTGCCGTACAGCCGGGGCTCCTTGCTCGGGGAGACCTGGGTCTCGCCGGCAGCCGCGATCTTCACGGAAGCCGAATCCTCTTTGGCCTTCTTGGCGCGAGCCAAGCCAGCCTTTTTGGCTTCTGCTTTCTTGGCGGCTGCGTCGTCGCCACCCTGTGTCTGCTCTTTATCCGCTACCACTGCAACCTCCTCCTGTCCGATCTCACGCCGGGACTATTTGCCGGGCGCTTACGGACACGGATTGTTTAAAAATTCAAAGAACCTCAGGAGCCAACGAAATGATCTTCGTGAAGGCCCTGGCCCGGAGCTCACGGGCCACTGGCCCGAAGATGCGGGTTCCGATGGGCTCATTCTGGGCGTTGATCAGGACTGCCGAGTTGGCATCAAACCGGATGTACGAACCGTCGTTCCGGTTGATCTCCTTGCGGGTCCGGACGATGACGGCCTTGAGGACCTCGCCCTTCTTGACCTTCGCGTTCGGCGAAGCATCCTTGACCGTCACGACGATCACATCACCCACCGAGGCGTACTTGCGCTTGGTACCACCCAGCACCTTGATGCACATGACGGATTTCGCACCCGAATTGTCCGCCACATCAAGACGCGTTCTCATCTGAATCATAATTCGCTCCTGCCGCCCTTAGACGTTCGCCTCGGGGGCCTGGCCCGCGCGGCGGATGATCTTCTGAAGGACGAAACGCTTCTCGCGGCTGAGGGGCCTGGACTCAACCAGGACCACGCGGTCGCCGACCTTCGCTTCATTCTTCTCGTCGTGCGCCTTGAAGCGACGCGACTTGGTCACATATTTGCCGTAGAGCTCGTGACGCACCCGACGGTCGATCTTGACGACGATCGTCTTCTGCATCTTGTTGCTCACCACGGAACCGACCACGAGACGACGGCTCTGGAGCGCGTTTCTCGTCGGTTCAGCGGTCTTGGCTGCTTCAGCGGCCACGGGAGCGGCGGCCTTGGGAGCCGCTGCTTTCTTGGCCGGGGTTTTCTTCGGGGTCTGGGTCGCCATACTGCTTTACCTCGCTACCGATCAGGCGGTTTTGGCCTTGGATGCGGCCTGGGAAAGGAGCGTCTTGACGCGCGCAAGGTCTTTGCGCATGCGCCAGATGCTCGCGGAATCTTCCAGTTGACCGGTGACTTTCTTCATCCGGGCCTGGAAGAGCCCCGCTTCGAACTCGCGGACCTTCGAGGTCAGCTCGTCCTTGGAAAGGTTCTTCAAAGTCTTAAAGCTCTTGGTTGCCACGTTCATCCACCTCTCAGGCCTTGGTCGAAGTGCCGCTCGAACGAGCTGCTTTCTTCGCCGCCTTTTCTTTGCGCTTGGATTCAACCGCAGCCTGGGCCAGCTTCTCGGACCCACGGCTGATCGGCTTCACCTTCAGCGGAAGCTTCATGCCGGCCAGACGAAGCGCTTCGAACGCCTCGGCCTGGGTGATGCCGCCCATTTCATAGATGATACGACCCGGCTTGATCACGGCTGCCCATTCTTCCACGTTGCCCTTGCCGGAACCCATGCGGGTCTCGGCGGCCTTCTTGGTGATGGGCTTGTGCGGGAAGATCCGGATCCAGATCTGGCCACCGCGCTTGACCGAACGGGTCATGGCGACGCGGGAAGCTTCGATCTGGCGGGAGGTGATCCGTCCGCACTCGGTCGCCTGGAGTCCGAACTCGCCGAACGCCAGGGTGCCGCCGCGGTCGGCTCGGCCGCGCATTTTGCCTTTGGCGACTTTACGCCACTTGACGCGCTTGGGTGCCAACATGACTCATCACTCCTTGGCCTGCGCGGCTTTTGCATCCGCGGCGGCCTGCTTCTTGAGGGTGGCAACTTCGCCGTTGTACACCCACGCCTTGACACCGATCACGCCGTAGGTCGTACGGGCTTCGGCAGTGCCGTAATCCACGTTGGCCCGGAGGGTATGGAGAGGAACGCTGTCCTCGCTGTACCACTCGGTGCGGGCGATCTCGGCTCCACCGAGGCGGCCCGAAACGCGGATCTTGATTCCCTTGATGCCCTGCTTGAACGCCGCGGTCATGCACTTCTTCATGGCGCGACGGAAAGCGACACGCTTTTCAAGCTGCGAAGCCACGTTCTCGGCAATGAGAGTCGCGTTGGCCTCGGGCTTCTTGACCTCGATGATGTTCAGGAAGACTTCGTTCCTTGAAAGCCTCTGGACTTCGGCCTTCAGCTGCTCGACGCCGGCACCTTTTTTCCCGATGACGATACCGGGACGTGCGGTGTGGACGTTGATCTTCACCTTGCTGGCGGCGCGCTCGATCTCGATCCGGGCAATGCCTGCGCTGAAGAGCTTTTCCTTCAGGAAGTTGCGGACCTTGATGTCTTCGTGCACGAGACGGGCGTAGTCCCTTTTCGAGAACCAGCGGCTGTCCCAGGTGCGGGTGATACCGAGGCGGAAACCAATCGGATTTACTTTCTGACCCATGATCTTCCTCTCACCGTTCCGAGAGCACGACGCTCACGTGGCTCGTCTTCTTGTTGATCCGGAAAGCGGAGCCCTTGGCCCGCGGACGGAAACGCTTCAGGGTGGGTCCCTGACCCACGAGAATCGTCTTCACGAAGAGGGTGTCGACGTCGACCGTCCCCTTCTGATCTGCGTTCGCCACCGCGCTCTTCAGCAGGTTACGAAGCAGTCCGGCGGTACGTTTCCGGGGCGAGAACTTCAAGTAGGTCAGTGCCTCATTGATGTTCTTGCCGCGGACTTCATCCGCAAGGAGCCCCATTTTACGCGGGGTGATCCGGACAAAACTGAGTTTAGCGGTCACTTCCATGACGGGTTACTCCTCTCTCACTTTGCGGCCGGCTTGGCGGCCGGGGCTGCTGCGGCGGGCTTGGCGCCCGGCTCAGCGGCTGCGGCCTTCTTGTCGGCCGGAGTGTGGCCATGGAAGGTACGCGTCACGGCGAATTCGCCCAGACGATGACCAACCATGTTTTCGGTGACGTACACCGGAATGAACTTCTTGCCGTTGTGCACGGCAAGGGTCAGTCCGACGAAATCGGGAAGAATCTGGGACCGGCGAGACCAGGTCTTGATCACTTCGCGCTTTTGCGATTGACGTACGACCTGCACCTTCTTGAGAAGATGCTCGTCGCAGAACGGGCCTTTTTTAATGGAACGGGCCACTATGCTATCTCCTTAATCCCAGTTACTTGCGCCGCTTGACAATAAACGCCTGAGTGCGCTTATTGCTGCGAGTTTTGTATCCCTTGGTCGGCACGCCCCACGGCGTACGCGGATGACCACCACCCGAGGACTTGCCTTCACCACCACCATGCGGGTGGTCGATCGGGTTCATCGAAACGCCGCGGTTGGTGGGACGAATCCCCATCCAGCGGGCGCGGCCGGCCTTGCCGATCGCGATGTTCTCGTGCTCCTGGTTGCCGATCTGGCCGATGGTGGCCCGGCACCGGGAGTGGAGAAGACGGATCTCGCCGCTGGGCATCTTGACCTGGCAGTACACGCCTTCTTTGGCCATGAGCTGGGCGTAGTTGCCGGCCGAACGGACCAGGCGACCACCCTTGCCGGGCTCGACTTCCAGGTTGTGCAGCAGGGTGCCGACCGGAACCGCCGACAGGGCCAGGTTATTGCCCGGCTTGATGTCGGCCGAATCGCTGGCCAGGACCGGATCGCCCACATTGAGGCCAACCGGGGACAGGATGTAACGCTTCTCGCCGTCCGCGTAGTGCAGGAGCGCGATGTAGGCGGTACGGTTCGGATCGTATTCCACCGAAGCCACGGTCGCCGGGATCTCGCGCTTTTCACGCTTGAAGTCGATGACGCGGTACTTCTGCTTGTGGCCGCCGCCGATATGGCGAACGGTCATCTTGCCGAGGTTGTTGCGGCCACCGGTGCCGGTCTTGGCAACGATGAGCGCGCGGGGCTTCTTCGGCTGCTTCTTCTTGGGCGTCAGGACCGAGAAGTCCGCGACGCTCTTGTAGCGCAGGCTGGGAGTGGTTGGCTTGAAAGTTTTAACGGCCATGACTTATCTCTCCCCTCACTTCGTCTGGAAGAAGTCGATCTTCTGGCCTTCGGCCAGGGTCACGACTGCTTTTTTCCAGTTCGGGCGCTTGGTTTCGAAGCGGGCCAGCCGCTTCACTTTGCCGTGCATCACGAGGGTGCGGACCTGCCGCACCTTCACGTTGAAGAGTTTCTGGACGGCATCCTTGATTTCGTTCTTGTTCGCCTGGACGGCGACTTCGAACGCGTACTTGCCAGCCACCTCGGCGAGAGCGGTGCTCTTCTCGCTGATGATCGGCCGAACGATGACTTCGTAGAGATTACGCATGCTTCACCTCAGCTCGCCGGATTCAGGCGGGTTTCCACACTGGCAACCGCGCGCTTGGTAAGAACGAGCCAGTCGTACTTGACGACGTCGTACACATTGAGGCCTTCCGTACGCATCACCCGGACGTGCGGGATGTTGCGGCCGGAACGCTCGAGCTTCTCGTTGGCCTCGTCGATGATCAGGACCTTCTCGAGGCCCAGCCCACCCTGGAGGATCTTCACGAGCTCCTTGGTCTTGGCTTCACCGAGCTTGAACTCGTCGACCACCAGCAGGCGATCGGCCTTCAGGCGGTCGGAGAGAGCCGAGCGGAGGGCTCCGAGAATCATCTTCTTCGGGGTCGCCTGCTCGTAGGAGCGCGGCTGCGGACCGAAGTTCTGGCCACCACCCGGATTGAGCGGGGAGCGGGTCGAACCCTGGCGGGCGTTGCCGGTGCCCTTCTGGCGGAACGGCTTGCGGCCACCACCACGGACTTCGGATTTGGTCTTGGTCTTGGCAGTTCCCTGGCGACGGCCAGCGAGCTGGGCCTTGATGACCTGGTGGACCAGCGGAATGTTGATCTCGGCAGCGAACACGCCTGCGTTGAGGTCGATCGTTCCGACTTTTTTCTTATCTTGATTGATGACGTCTACAATAGGCATAAATCATCCCACGCTTTTCACGGCACGACGGATCGTGATGATCCCGGTGCGAGGACCCGGCACGCTGCCGTGAACCAGCAGAAGGCCGTTTTCCTGATCAACGCGAACCACGCGCACGTTCTGGACGGTCGCCTGAACGTTGCCCATCTGGCCCGCCATCTTCTTGTTCTTGAAACACTTGCCAGGATCGGCGCGGTTACCGATCGAACCCAGCTGCCTGTGCGACAGCGAGGCGCCGTGGGTCTTGTAACCACCGGCCATGTGGAAGCGTTTCATGCCGCCCTGGAAACCTTTGCCTTTGGTCATGGCAGTGAGGTCGATCAGGTCGCCCGGCTTGATGAAGTCGACGCTCAGGACCTTGCCTGCCGTCAGGCCGTCCATCGACGCGCCTTCCGGAAGACGGAATTCCTGGTAGTGGTAGAAACCGGTCGCGCCAACCTTCTTGGCGTGGCCGGTTTCGGGCTTGGTGACGCCCTTCGCCTTTTTGGCGAGGAAGCCGACCTGCACGGCCTGGTAGCCGTTGGCCTCTTTGGTCTTCACTTGGGTGATCACGGCGGGCTTGAGATCGATCACGGTGACCGCAATCGAATCGCCCTGCTCGTTGAACACCTGGGTCATCCCGGCCTTGACGCCGAGAATGCCACCCTTGCCGGCCGTCAGCGCGACAGCTTCGCGCTGAGCCGAACCGGAGGTAGGCGCAGCAGCAGCCTGCTGGGCTTGTCCTTCAGCCTTCTGGTCCATTCTTAAATCTCCAAGCGGTGTTGAACCGCCATAATCTGACCGATTTTCCTGTCACAGCATCACCGGGAAGCTTCCCAATCCCTGATCCCCAATGAATCAGACGCTCGGGAGAACCGCCGGATGCCTTCATGTCCAGGTATCGTTTGAGAGCTTCGACTTTCCTCTTGGGATGCCCGGTGGAACCGGACGGTGCAAAAGGGAGTTTCGCTGCCCTCGAATCCAGGCGCTTGTTGGGAGCGTCAGGACTTGATCTCGACGTCCACGCCTGCCGACAGGTCGAGCTTCATCAGCGAATCGACCGTCTGCTGGGTGGGCTCGAGAATATCGAGCAACCGCTTATGGGTTCGAACTTCGAACTGTTCGCGGGATTTTTTGTCTACATGAGGCGAACGGAGAACGCAATATTTATTGATCACGGTCGGAAGCGGAATCGGGCCGCGAACCGAAGCGCCGGTCCGTTTGGCCGTGCTGACGATTTCCCAGACCGACTGGTCCAGGACGCGGTGATCGAATGCTTTCAATTTGATGCGAATCTTGTGTTCCATTGCCATACGTAAAACTCCCCATCCGGTTGAAGTGAGTCTTCAGGAGTTCCCCCGTCCGCAGATGGGCTCGAACGGGCAATCTTCCTGAAGGCGTCGTGAAAACAGAGACACCCGGCTATACCGGGCTTTTTTCGGCGAGACAACGCCTAAGTTGACTCGGGACGACGAACCACCACTCCCGAGCGGACCTTGATCTCCTCGGCCACGGCCGGCGGGACGGGCTCGTACCGCGAGAACTCCATGGTGTAGGTGGCCCGCCCCTGGGACGAAGAACGCAGCGCGGTCGAATAGCCGAACATGGTCGACAGCGGCGCCTCGGCCTTGATGACCTGCATTCCATGCCGCATGGTCATGTTCAGGATTTTTCCACGGCGGCTATTCAAATCCCCAATGACTCCGCCCATGTAGTCCTCCGGGCAGACCACTTCGCAGGACATGATGGGCTCGAGAATGAGGGGGTCGGAGGCCATCCCGGCCTCCTTGAAGGCCATGGAGGCGGCGATCTTGTAGGCCACCTCGGTGGAATCCACATCGTGGAACGAACCGTCCACCAGGGTGGCCTGGACGTCGACCGCAGGGTAACCCGCGATGATTCCGCCCAGCATGGCCTCCTGGATGCCCTTTTCCACGGCCGGCACGAATTCCTTCGGGATGGCGCCCTCCCGCAGGCGGCTCACGAAGCGGTACCCCTCGCCCGACTTGAGGGGCTGGAATTCGACCACGCAGTGCCCATACTGCCCCCGGCCAGCGGCCTGGCGCACGAATTTGCCTTCCGCGCGGGTGGGTCGACCGAAGGTTTCCTTGTAGGCCACCTGTGGCGTACCCACGTTGCCCTCGACCTTGAACTCGCGCTTCATGCGGTCCACGATGATTTCCAGGTGCAGCTCGCCCATGCCGCTGATCAGCGTCTGGCCGGTATCGAGGTTTGCCGAGACCCTGAAGGAAGGATCTTCCATCGCGAGCTTCTGCAACGCGCCGGTGAGCTTCTCCTCGTCGGCCTTGGTCTTGGGCTCGATGGCGATCGAGATGACAGGCTCGGGGAATTCCATCTTTTCGAGCAGGACGGGGTGCGCGGTCTCGCACAGGGTGTCGCCCGTGATGGTGTAACGGAGGCCCACGGCGGCGGCGATGTCACCCGCACGCACCACCTCGATATCCTCGCGCTTGTTGGCGTGCATCTGCAGGATGCGGCTCAGGCGCTCCTTCTTGTCCTTGCCCGGGTTGTAGACCATGTCTCCGGTCTTGGCCTCGCCCGAATAGACGCGGAAATAGACCAGCTGGCCCACGAAGGGGTCATTCATGACCTTGAAAGCCAGCGCCGAAAAAGGCTCCTTGGCATCCGCTTTCCGAGTCAGCACCTTGTCATCATGGCGCAGGTCGCGCCCTTCGACCGGGGGCTTGTCGAGCGGCGAAGGAAGATACGCCAGGATGGCGTCGAGCAGCGGCTGCACGCCCTTGTTCTTGAAGCTGGCTCCGCAGAGGATGGGCTGGATCTGGAAGCTGATGGTGCCCTTGCGGATCGCGCCGCGGATCTCGTCCACCGAAATGGAATCGCCGTTGAGGTACTTCTCGGTCAGCTTCTCGTCGCAATCGGCCGCGGCCTCGACCAGCTTCTCGCGCCATTCCTGCGCGAGCTCCCGGAGGTCCTCGGGAATCTCGGCGGTCTCGGGCGTGGCACCCTGGTCGCCCAGACGATAGGTCACGGCCTTCATCTCGATGAGGTCGATGTTCCCTTCGAAGGTCTCGGAGGCGCCGATGGGCACCTGGATCGCGACGGGCTTTCCGCCCAGCCGTTCGCGGATCTGCTCGACGACCGCAAAGAAGTCTGCGCCGATCCGGTCCATCTTGTTCACGAAAGCGATGCGCGGCACATGGTACTTGTTGGCCTGGCGCCACACCGTCTCGGACTGGGGCTCAACGCCTTCCACGGCGCTGAACACCGCCACCGCCCCGTCCAGCACACGCAACGAACGCTCCACCTCGATGGTGAAGTCGACGTGTCCGGGCGTGTCGATGATGTTGATCCGATGGTCCTTCCAGAAGCACGTCGTGGCCGCCGAGGTGATGGTGATGCCACGCTCCTGCTCCTGCGGCATCCAGTCCATGACCGTGGTGCCTTCGTGGACCTCACCCATCTTGTGCGTTTTTCCCGTGTAAAACAGGATCCGCTCGGTGGTGGTCGTCTTGCCGGCATCGATGTGGGCCATGATGCCGATATTGCGGGTGCTCTGAAGCGTCGTGGGCGCGGCCATCGGTAGTTCTCCAGCTGAAGGCTATATAAAAGAAAAGGGAGAAACCGAAGTTCCTCCCTCATCCTGATTCCTTGCGCCGCGCGAGGCGGGCATGAATTTTATGACCAGCCGCCGATTACCAGCGGTAGTGGGCGAAAGCCTTGTTGGCTTCGGCCATCTTGTGCACGTCTTCGCGCTTTTTCATGGCGCCACCGCGGCCGTTGGCGGCTTCGATGACTTCAGCGGCAAGGCGCTCGGCCATGGAGTGCTCGGGACGGCCACGGGCGGCTTCGATCAGCCAGCGCGAAGCCAGCGACTGGCGACGAGCAGGCTTCACTTCGACCGGAACCTGGTAGGTGGCGCCACCGACACGGCGGGACTTCACTTCAAGGATCGGCTTCACGTTCTCGAGACCCTTCTTGAAGGTCTTGAGGCCGTCATCACCGGTGCGCTCCTGGATCACGTCCACGCAGGTGTAGAAGATGGTTTCCGCGGTCGACTTCTTGCCTTCCTTCAGGAGGCTCGAAACGAACTTGGCGACCACCACGTCGTTGAACTTGGGATCCGGGAGGATTTCGCGCTTACGGATGAAACTTTTGCGACCCATGAATCAATACCCCGTTTAAAAATTACTTGGCAGCCGCGGCGCCAGAAGACTTCTTGGCACCGTATTTCGAACGGCTCTGCTTGCGGTTGGCAACACCCTGGGTGTCCAGCGTGCCGCGGATGGTGTGGTAACGCACACCCGGAAGGTCCTTCACACGACCCCCGCGGATCAGCACGATGGAGTGCTCCTGCAGGTTGTGGCCGATGCCCGGAATGTACGAGGTGACCTCGAAACCGTTGGTGAGGCGAACACGGCAGACCTTGCGAAGCGCCGAGTTCGGCTTCTTCGGGGTCGTGGTGTAGACGCGGGTGCAGACGCCGCGGCGCTGCGGGCAGCTCATCAGAGCGGGAGATTTGGTCTTCCAGCTCGACTTCGCGCGGCCACGGCGGATCAATTGGTTAATCGTGGGCATGAAAAACTGTTCCTTTCGTCTAAGACCTGTCGCCAATACCGCCGGACAAGCCGACGCACAAATGAAAATGTTCGCGAGCACTCAAAAAAAGGGACCCGCAAGGAGCCGGAAAAATAGTCGACCCGTCCCCCCGGGTCAAGAGCTTTAGTGGGTCCATGCGGAATGCGTCATGGTTTGCGGTTTGCATTCCCGCACTCGCAGGTTTTTCAACCGGAGGACGGGAATGAAACCAGGATCGCTTTGCACAGCATCGATGCCCCACCTGGGGCTGGGCCTCCTTCTTCTGGCGGGGGCCCCAGGGAGCCT
>CANFHS010000073.1 GCA_947446835.1 Bacteriovoracaceae bacterium | reverse complement strand
TGGCTGACCTGGAGGGGCTGGGGCCCCTTCGCGGACGAGCCGGTACCTGTGCGCTTTTTTGTCTACCAGTCCTGTTTCATGGTGCTGGGTTTGACGGCTTTTGTGGTCAGCGCCATCGAGCAGGAGCGGATCCGCCTGGAGGGTGACCTGGAGAGGCGGATCCATGACCGCACCGAGGATCTGACGCGCTCCGAGGCGTTCCTCAGTGCCGTGGTCGAAAACATTCCCGACATGATCTTCGTGAAGAGTGTTCCGGGCCTCAGGTTCGTGCGGTTCAACCGGGCGGGCGAAGAGCTGCTGGGCATCAGCCGCGAGAAGATGATGGGAAAAGGGGATCATGATTTTTTTCCCAAGGACGAGGCCGATGCCTTTGTCCGGGCGGACCAGCAGGTGCTGGAAGCCCGGAAGCCCGTGCTGGTGCCCGAAGAGCGCATCCATACCCGGCTCCTGGGGGAGCGCTGGCTGCGCACCAAGAAGATTCCGGTTTTTTCACGGAACGGCGGACGCTCCTTCCTGCTGGGAATTTCGGAGGACATCACGGACCGGAAGACCGCGGAGACCCAGCGACTGCGGCTGGTCGAGGAGACCGTCGCCCGGCGCGAGGCCGAGAAAGGGCTGGCCCAGCGAGACGAGTTCCTGTCCATCACCGCGCACGAGCTCCGCACCCCGGTCACCGCATTGAGCCTGGGCGCCCAGCTGGCCCGCCGGCGGCTCGAGGTGGGGGGGCTCACCGAGGTCACCCGGAAACTGGTGCTGGGGCTCTTGTCCGATCTGGAGACTGAATCCCTGAGGTTGGCGGGCCTGATCGAGGAACTTCTGGACGTGTCGCGGATCCAGGCGGGGCGGCTTTATCTGGAGTTCCGGGAACAGGTGGATGTTTCCGCGTTGGTGCAGAAGGCGCTCAGCGTGCTGGCGCCCTCGCTCGAGGAGGCGGGCTGTGCCCTCGAAGGGCGGATCGAACCGGGAGTGTTGGGCAAGGCGGACCCGGACCGGCTGCTGCAGGTGGTGCAGAACCTGGTCAGCAACGCGTCGAAGTTCGGGCGAGGTCGGCCGATCCGGGTGTCGCTGCGGCGAGACGCGAACGCGGGCCGCTGGATCTTGAGGGTGGAGGACCAGGGAATCGGCATCGAGCCCGGAGACCTGGCCCGCATCTTCGGGGCTTTCGAGAGGGCGGCCTCCTTGCGAAGCTTTCCGGGCATGGGGCTGGGGCTTTTCGTGGCCCGCCAGATCGTCCTGGCCCACCAGGGCAAGATCGAGGTGACCAGCCAGGCGGGGCAAGGGTCCTGCTTCGAGGTCAGCGTGCCCCTCTGAGAAGCCTCTTCGGGTGGGTTTTCCGTGTCGTTCGTGACGCAGTTTTCAGGGCGCAAAGGGTTCCCTAGACTAAGGATTGCATGGGGATTTCGAGGGTGCTTTTTGGAATCGTGTTGCTGACGGGCGGACTGGGGGGCTTGCACTCCGCTCGCGCCACGACGCCAGAAGCAATTCCTGAAATTCCGGTGGCACCCCTCTGCGCGCCCGCGGATTCCGTGTTGGGCGCGGACGAAGTCGAGGCGCTGTTCGCGGCCGAACCCCAGGCACCCGATGACCTCGTCCTTTGCGGCGAGGACGCCGAGGCGTCGGTGGGATTCGAAGTGCTGGCTCCCGGCATGGATGCACAGCCAGCAGTTTCCCAACCTGCGGCCGTGGCCAACCCGGTGGAGGCCTGCTTCCGGAAGCACGCGCGATGCTGGGCCGGCAAGAAAGGCTACGGATGCCCCTACCAGGCCCACGCGCAGGACTGCCCAGGCTTTGCCACCTACCTGGTGCGCAAGTGCCTGGGTCTCGAAGTCGGGGGGAGCTCGCGGGAGCTCTGGAGCCGAGGCAAGCGTGTAGGGACGGGGAGCCTGAAATCCGGTGACCTGTGCTTTTTCGGAGGCCCCGACCACCACTTGGAAGTGGTGGTCCTGGTGGACGACAAGCCCTGGCTGCTTGAAGCCTCCTGCCGCCAAGACGGAATGAGGTTCCATCCCCTGGAACGACTGGACAACCTGAAGGGCTGCCGCAGGCTGGAGTGAAGCTCAGGGCTGGGTCAGGATGCGGGCGATGCCGGCCTGCACCAGGGCTTCGCGGACCAGCGCGTTTTCTCCCAGCGCTTCTCCCATCCTGAACTGGATTCCGGGGTGGGCTTGGCGTGCCCGGTCCAGCAGGTGCGGCAGGTCGTGCAGCACGTGCCCGCCCGAGGACAGGAACACCGGGATGACCTCGATGCGGGTGCACGGGCGTGAAGCCAGGAGCGTCTGGAGCGCGGCTTCGAGCCCGGGTTCGCAGAACTCCATGTAAGCCAGCGCCCAGGCCAGCTGGGGTGCGTGCAGGCGGCAGTCGCGTAGCAGTGCTTCCATGGGCTCGCGCCAGCGCGCGTCGCGGCTGCCGTGGCAGAGCAGCACCGCGCCCTGGTGGGCAGGTGCGGCTTCCAATTGCGCGCGCAGCTCGGCGTGGGTGCCGGGCTTCGGGCCGGGAAGGGCGGGGTAGGAGCGCGCGGGAATGAAGATCAGCTCCAGCGCGTTGCCGTCCAGGTCGGCCAGGTAGAAGCCGATGCTGCCGTCGCGATGGGTGGCCATCCTGCCGACCCGGTGACCGATGCCCACCAGCTTTTCGCGGATGGCCTGGACGTCCTCGGGGCAGTCGAAAACAATGCCCAGGTGTCCCGGGTGGACGCCGCGGGCCTGTCCCGGTGCGTAGCCGAAATCGGGCGCATCGGGGTCGGCCTGGGCTGAAGTCTTGGAACCGACGCGGACAAAGCTCAGGGTGGTGCCGCTCCGGCACACCATGGCCCAGTCCGCGTCGGTGACATGGTAGGGCTCGAAGCCCAGGACTCCGCAGTAGAAATCCAGCGCGCGCCGGATGTCCTGCACCGAAAGGGCTGCGTGGCGGAGTCCCAGGTTCATGAGCTTACTGGACCTTCAGGACGCCCTTCATGACCACCGAGTGGCCAGGGAAGGTGCAGATGTAGGGGTAGCTGCCGGCTTCCGGAGCCTTGAACACCACGCTCACGGTGTCGCCGGGGTTCTTGGCCAGCGCGGTGTGGGCAATGACGTTCGGGCCTTCGGCCACCCAGTTGTTGGCTTCGCTGGCCTGCATGCCCGCGTTGGCCACTTCGGTTTCGGAGCCCGCCTTCACGAGCACCCAGTTGTGCTGCATGCCCGAGCTCTTGGTGTTGTTCTTGAAGGTCAGCTTGACCATCTGGCCGGCCTTGACGGTCAGCTCGGTCACATCGAAGGCCATCTCGTCGCCTTTGGACCCGATGTTCAGCTCCACGTCGGCCTTGGCGTTGGGATCGGCGGCCGGGGCGGCGGCGGCAGCTGCGGCCGGCGAGGCTTCCGGAGCCGGGGCTTCGGATTTCTTGGTGCAGGCCGAAGCCAGGGCCAGAGTGGCGAGGATCAGGGCAAGCTGAACGGACTTTTTGGTCATGTGGAGAGCTCCAAAAATGAAAGAAGTGTTGATTGGATTGAGGCGCGAGAATAAAGCCGGGATCAGAAAAGTGAAAGTGCCGTTCCGACTTCCCTGATCCCGGCCTGACCCTTCCCTGGCTCGAATCCGGTCCGGGAAGGTGCACAGGAGCCGCGCTCGCTTGCAGGTTGGACTCGAGCCCTGGTTTCAGTTCTACGCCGGTTGGACAGTCTTTTGAAGTCAAAAGTTCAAGACTTCTTGAACTGGTAGCTCCTTAAGAAAATAGGTTTAAGATCAATAATTTATCGTCCGGTATTGCTTAACTAAGTAGCCCGGTTTAAGTAAGATTGAACAATGGAATTGTTTCTTCCAGATCACATTGACCAGGCCATTCGGAAGCTCAGCTTTGGGCTTCCCGAAGAGGGGCCCGTGGTCGAAATCCCCCAGCTCCTGAATGGAACGGTCCTCGTGGGCGGCAAGCGCCTGCGGCCCGCCCTTTGCCTCATGATGGGGGGAGTTCTGGGGATCGCGCCTGAGCGCTTGCTGCCTTACGCGCGGGCCGCCGAGCTGACCCATGCCGCTTCGCTGGCGCATGACGACGTCATCGACGAGGCGGATCTGCGCCGCGAGCGCGCCACTCTGAACGCGGCCGCCTCCAACACCCGGGCCGTGCTGGCGGGAGACCTGCTGCTGGCCCGCGTGATGGTCGAGGTGGCGGGTGTGGGCCCCTTGCCGGTGATCCAGGACCTGGCCCGCGCGGTCGAGGACCTGGTCCGGGGCGAGTGGCTGCAGGACGGGGTCCGTGGCCGGGTCACCGCCGAGCGTGAAGTCCTGGACGAGATTGCCCGTCTGAAGACCGGAAGCCTGCTGCGCTGGAGCGCCATGGTCCCGGCCCGGCTGGCGGGCCTGCCCGAAACCCGGGTCCAGGCCTGCGCGCGCCTGGGCGAGGCCATCGGCATGGCCTTCCAGTGGGTGGATGACGTTCTGGATTTCGAGGAAGGCGCCGGCAAAGGCGTTGCCCAGGATCTGGCCAAGGGCCTGGTGAATTCGGTGACCCTGGAGCTCCTGGCCGACGAACCCGCGCTGATGATCCCGGTCGGGCAGATCCTGGCCAAGGGCCGGCCTGCCACCGAGTGGCCCTGGACGCAGGCACAGCTTGAAACGGCCCAGGCCAAGGTCCGTGACCGGGCAGGGCAGCAGCTGGAAGAGGCCGGGCGGATTCTCGAAGAGCTGGTGGGTCCACAGTCCGATGCGGACTGCGTGGCCAGCTTCCGTTTCTTGTTCGAACACCTCTGCGCGCGGAAGCGCTGAGGGCAGGCGGCCCTTGAGGCAGGGCCGACCGTGCGATAGGCTAAAGTCACATCTGGCAAAAGGAGTCCTCATGAGTCCGCTTCGTCAAGCGATGCGATCCACCGTCGGCAAGAAAGTGCTGATGGCGATCACCGGTCTGGCTCTCACGCTCTTCGTGATTGTCCACCTTGCAGGGAACCTGCAGCTTTTCCTCAAGGATGGATCGAAGTTCAACGCCTACGCCCATAGCCTGGAAAGCCTGGGTGGGCTGCTGTACGTCGCCGAGGCGGGGCTCCTGTTCTTCATCCTGGCGCACGCCGTGAACGGAATCCTGATCAAGGGCAGCCACTGGGCGGCCCGCGGTGACGTGAGGTACTCGCGCTACCAGACCAAAGGGGCTCCCAGCCGCCAGAACCTGTCCACCCAGAGCATGATCGTGAGCGGTCTGACCATCCTGGGCTTCCTGGTGGTGCACATCAGCCACTTCAAGTTCGGCCCCGGCGTGGCCGAAGGCTATGTGACCCAGATCCAGGGCGCCGAGGTCCGCGACCTCCACCGCCTGGTGGTCGAGACGTTCCGGCAGCCCGGCTGGGCGCTGGGTTACATGGGCGTGATGGTGCTGCTCGGACTGCACCTGCGCCACGGCTTCTGGAGCGCTTTCCAGAGCCTGGGTGCGATGAGCCCGCGGCTGTCGCCCGTCATCTCGGTGATCGGCGTTGTGCTGGCGGTTTTGCTGGCTTTGGGATTCCTCGGAATCCCGGCCTGGATCCTGGTTGACCCCATGGGAGTTTATCGATGAGCACCATCCAGCTGGATTCCAAGATTCCCTCGGGCCCGCTCGAGACGATGTGGGAACGCCACAAGGGCGACATCAAGATCGTCAACCCGGCCAACAAGCGCAAGTACACCATCATCGTGGTGGGCACGGGCCTGGCGGGTTCGTCGGCCGCGGCTTCGATGGCTGAGCTCGGGTACAACGTCAAGAGCTTCTGCATCCATGAGTCGGCCCGTCGCGCGCACTCCATCGCCGCGCAGGGGGGCATCAACGCCGCCAAGGCGTACGCCGTGGACGGCGACTCCGTGCACCGGCTGTTCTACGACACCATCAAGGGCGGCGACTTCCGCGCCCGCGAGGCCAACGTGCATCGCCTGGCCGAGGTTTCGACCTCGATCATCGACCAGTGCGTGGCCCAGGGCGTGCCCTTTGCCCGTGAGTACTCGGGCGAGCTGGCCAACCGCTCGTTCGGCGGCACCCAGGTGTCGCGCACGTTCTATGCCCGTGGCCAGACCGGCCAGCAGCTGCTGCTCGGCGCCTACCAGGCGCTGATGCGGCAGGTGGACCAGGGCCGGGTCAAGTTCCATCCCCGGCAGGAGATGCTCGACCTGGTGCTGGTGAACGGCAAGGCCCGCGGCATCATCACGCGCAACCTGGAGACCGGCGCGCTGGAACGCCATGAGGCCGATGCGGTCTGCCTGGCCACCGGCGGCTACGGTCGCATCTTCTTCCTGTCGACCAACGCCATGAACTCGAATGTGACGGCGGCGTTCCGTGCCCACCGGCGCGGCGCCCTGTTCGCCAATCCGTGCTTCACGCAGATCCACCCGACCTGCATCCCGGTTTCGGGAACGCACCAGTCCAAGCTGACGCTCATGTCCGAGTCGCTCCGCAACGACGGGCGCGTGTGGGTGCCCAAGCGCGCGGAAGACCGGCTGAAGGATCCGAACCAGATCGCCGAAGCCGACCGCGATTACTACCTGGAACGCCGGTATCCGTCGTTCGGCAACCTGGTGCCCCGCGACGTCGCTTCGCGCGCCGCCAAGGCCGTTTGCGACGAAGGACGTGGCGTGGGCCAGTCGGGCCTGTCGGTGTACCTGGACTTCCGCGACGCCATCCAGCGCGACGGGAAGCATGTCATTGCCGAGAAGTACGGCAACCTGTTCGACATGTACCACGAGATCACCAACGAGAATCCGTACGAAACCCCCATGCGGATCTACCCGGCCGTGCACTACACGATGGGTGGGCTTTGGGTGGACTACAACCTCATGTCCAACGTCCCGGGTCTGCACGTGCTGGGTGAGGCCAACTTCTCGGACCACGGCGCCAACCGCCTGGGCGCCTCGGCGCTCATGCAGGGCCTGGCGGACGGCTACTTCGTCATCCCGTACACCATCGGCAACTACCTGGCCGGCAACACCTTCGAAAAGGTGACCACCGATCATGCGGCGTTCGCCGAGGCCGAAGCCGGTGTGAAGGCCCAGATCGACAAGCTGCTGGCCGTGGGTGCCAAGGGCAAGCGCACGGTGACCGACTTCTACCGCGAGCTGGGCAAGCTGATGTGGGACAACGTGGGCATGGCCCGCAACGAGAAGGGCCTGAAAGCCACCATCGAAGCCATCGACAAGCTGCACCAGGAGTTCTGGGAGAACGTGAAGATTCCCCAGGGCCGCGGCCTGAACAAGGAGCTCGAGATGGCCGGCCGCGTGGCCGACTTCCTGGAGCTGGGCAGGCTGATGGCCTACGATGCCCTGGACCGCAAGGAAAGCTGCGGCGGCCACTTCCGCGAGGAAATGCAGACCGAGGAAGGCGAGGCCAAGCGCGACGACGAGAAGTTCGCGTATGTGGCGGCCTGGGAATACCAGGGAGCGGGCAAGAACCCGGTGCTCCACAAGGAAGCGCTCACCTTCGAAAACATCCACCTCGCCCAAAGGAGTTACAAATGAACCTCACGCTGGTGGTTTGGCGGCAAAGTGGCCCGAACGAGACGGGCGCGTTCAAGACCTATCAGGCCAAGGACGTGCTTCCGGAAATGTCGTTCCTGGAAATGCTCGACTTCGTGAACGAGGACCTGATCAAGGCCGGAGACGAGCCCATCCAGTTCGACAGCGATTGCCGTGAAGGCATCTGCGGCAGCTGCGGCATCGTGATCAACGGCCAGGCCCACGGTCCCCTGCAGGGCGTGGCCACGTGCCAGCTGTACATGCGGCACTTCCACGACGGCGACGTGATCTCGATGGAGCCCTGGCGCGCCAAGGCTTTCCCGGTGGTCCACGACCTGGTCGTGAACCGCTCGGCCTTCGACCGCATCATCCAGTCGGGGGGCTACACCTCGGCCAAGACTGGCAAGCACGCCGAAGCGAACGCCATCCTGGTTCCCAAGGAAGACCAGGAAGCCGCCATGGACAACGCGGCCTGCATCGGCTGCGGCGCCTGCGTGGCAGCGTGCCCGAACGCTTCCGCATCGCTGTTCACCGCGGCCAAGATCACCCATCTGGCCATGCTGCCCCAGGGGCAGGTGGAACGCGCCCGTCGCGTCAAGCGGATGGTGGAGCGCATGGACCTGGAAGGGTTCGGCAACTGCTCGAACATCGGCGAATGCCGCGCGGCCTGCCCGAAGGAAATATCGATCGAAGCCATTGCCAAGATGCGCTCGGAGTACCTCCGCGCGCTGGGCTCGACCGAAGCGAAAGAAGACTAACGTCCGGCAACGCCCAGGGCGCGCTGGCTCAGTTCACGGAGCTTGACGCATCCTGGGCCGGTGCCCAGGTACTCGCGGGTCAGCTCGGGTTCCGAGTAGCCGCCCAGCGCAGTATCGCTGGAGTGGGCAAAGCGGCTCATCTCCTTGACGAAGGCCAGCGGGCCCGGAGTCCGCGCGACGATTTCGCGGGCCAGGGGCTGGTCGAGCCGGTTGATGCCGAAGAAGCCCGCCTGGAAGGCGAACACATCGCCGTTCAGGGGAACCATCGACCAGTCCTCGATGCGGTCTCCGGGGCGAGTCAGCTCGAGGCCCTGCGCCAGGTAGCGCAGGGCCGCCACGCGGGTGGCGTGGTTGACCTCGATGTCGCGCGCGGTGGTGGCGGGGTCGAAGTTGTCTCCCAGGGCGTTCCGGCGATCCTCGTAGTAGCCGGAGTGGGCACTGTGGGTGGATTGCAGGAGCTTGGCGTAGGCCAGCGGGTGCCGGGAGCGGGCGGAGACGGGCACGAAGCTTTCGATGTCGCTGCAGTTCGTGACCGCCGCCATCAGCGCGTACTGGTATTGCGGAAAGCGCGGCGAATTGGCCAGGATCCGGGCAATGCGTTCAAAGTTGGCGCGCGACAGGCCGATGGAAATGCTGGTGTTCGTGGTCGGCGCGCCCTGGGCGCCGAAGAGGTGGGTGCTCAGGAACGCGTAGTCCGGGTCCTGGCCTCCTTCGACCCTGGCTTCGAATTTGCGACGGGCCAGGTGTTCCTGGGATCCCGGCTCGGTGCTGTCGTCGTTGCCTTTGAAGACTCCCGGCCAAAGGCGGTAGGCGTGCCAGTTCGGGCGTCCCAGGTGGCAGCCGGTGCAGGCCTGGGCCTGGGTTCCGGAGCCGTGCTTCCGGAACACCACGGAGGCGCCCGCGGTGCCTTCGCCCGGAAAGTCGATTTCGGCGAACTCCCAGGCCTTGGTCTGATCGTTCAGCTGGATGAGTTCGAGGGACCGGGACTGCGGTCCGGTTTCGCCCGTGTAGGCCATCAGGAACCGGGTGTCCTCGGTGCGCATCAGGATGCGGGGACGCTCGGCGCTGGCGGCCTGGCGGCTTTGCGACTGGTAAATCGCGGTCCACTTGCGGAACAGTGCCGTCTGGTCGGCCTCGCTGAGGCCCGCAAACTCTCCGGCTTTCAGTGCCTTCATCAGGGCCGGAACGGACTGGATGCGGCGGGCGGGATCCCGGTCCGCGTTCCTCTTTTCAACGAACGCCTGGAGCGTCTCGAACGTCAGGCGCGTGGAGGAAGTGCTCACCGGAGCCTGGCCGATGTCCGCTCCCTGCGATTCGATGACCACCGTCTTCGCGCCGCTCTCCGGGGCTTGGGCAGGTCGGGTGCGGCACTGGTAGAGGCTTCCCAGGGCGTCGCCATGTTTCTGCGTCATCATGATGCAGGCGCTGACTTTCTGGCGGATGAGGGTCGGTTCGTCGCACCACCAGGTGGGTTCGCCGGTGCAGCAGCGCAGGTTGGCCGGGCCGCCCGGAATCGTCTTGCAGAAGAGCGGTAGCCCCGGACCCGCGGCGAGCGACGCGGGCGACGCAAAGGTGGCCAGGGCGAGGAGGCCCGCAAGAAGAGTCCTGAACGAAGCGGGATGGGTGTGGCGCATGGTGAATTCCTGTTTCCCCCGGGTACCGGAAAACTTTGCCGACGTGGTCGCCGGGGCCCACCCCCTTTATCCTGAAAGGGATGGGTTCGGGGCGTTTAATTTTCCTAGTCCTGTTCGGGCTGCTGGGGACGACCCCGGCCCGCGCCCTGGATGAGGTCCACCTGCCGGCCCCGAAGTGGAAAACCCCGCTCGAACGGGCTGAGCGCAAGGCCCAGGAACGCGGCGAAATGAGCGCCGATCTGGGTCAAGCGCGCCAGCAGACCATCCTTTCACGCAAGCTGGAGGCGGCTCGTCCCGAGTCGCCCCACCGCGTGGTCATTGGCCTGGGCTTCACCAACCTGGATGCTTTGCGCGCCGGACGCAGCAATGCGGATGGAAGCCATTCCTCCTCGGCGATCCGCTCCATGCTCCTGGTGACCGGGGCGTATCACCTGGACGGTCCCTGGTACCTGGGGGGCAGCCTGGGTTGGCAGCTGCTGACTCCGCTGAATC
>CANFHS010000072.1 GCA_947446835.1 Bacteriovoracaceae bacterium | reverse complement strand
TCGACGGTGCCCTGGGGCAGGCTCTCCAGCAGGCGCACGATCTCGCCTTCGGGGGCGCAGGCGCCCTGCTCATCGCCGGGCTGCAGCACCTTGTAGGGTTTTTCGTGGGTGCGGGAGCACACCAGGCCCGCGTGCGCCGTGATGACCACCAGGTCCGCGCCCTGGGTGCGCAGGCTCTGCGCCTCGCGCAGGGTGGCTTCCTTGAGCGGCGTGAAGTCCAGGTGCTCGACATGGTCCGGGCGGGTGGTGGTCGGGGTTTCGATGGTGGACAGGCCGATCACGCCCACCTTGAGACGGCCCACGGGGACCATGCGGGACGGCAGGAAGTTGGGCCAGGCCGGCATCTTGCCCGAGGCCTTTTCGATGATGTTGGCGGCAAGCCAGGTGTAATGCGACTCGGCCAGGCGGGCCTTGAGCGCTCCCACGGGGTCGCCCGGAGTGCCCTCGGGCCCGACGGGGCCGAAGTCGAACTCGTGGTTGCCCACGGCCGAAGCCTGGAAGCCCAGGTGGTTCAGCAGCTTCACCATCGGGGCGCCCTCCTGGAGGTTCGACTCCAGCGAGCCCTGGAAGCAGTCGCCCCCGTCGAGCATCAGGAGCCGGTTTCCGTAGTCCTCGCGCAGCACCTTGAGGTGGGCGCCCAGGATGGCCGCGCCGCCCTTTTCATAGGGAATGGGCGTCACGCCTTCAGGCTCGCGCGTCTTGACGCTCTGGGGAGCCAGCGCGCCGTGCATGTCGTTGGTGCCTACAATCACGACCGTTTCAAAACGTCCGTCCGATGACGTCCCCGGAAGGTCTGGAGACCGCGAAGCGTGGGAACAGGCACCGAGAATTAGGGTGGAAACAGCCAGGAAGGACCACTGAATGCGGGTTTTTTGACGCATGTGCCCACAATGCCATGCTGTTGGAACAAGAAAACCTTTTTCTTTTTGATGGGTCGCCCTAAAATTCTGGATGAGGAGACTCGTCTATGCGCAGGATGCGCGGCAAGGTTTCTGTCCTATTCCTGATGGTATTTCCGCTCGTTCTGGGCGCTTCGGTCGGGATCTTCAAGTGGATGGAGGGCCGAAAAGGCTCTTCAGTGGCGGTCGGGACGGCTATCCCGGGTCGGAAAGTGGCCTCGGCTTCCAAGCCTGCGGCCGCCCGGGCCGAGTCGGACGAGGACGCCGAAGCCCAGAAGCTGGCGGCCGCGCGTCGCCAGGAAATTGAAAAGAACCTGGTGTCTTTCGGGCCCGCGGACAGCGCCAAGACCTGCGGATCGTTCGAGTATTTCGGAAAAGGGGAGTCGCACCCTTCGCCCGGCCACGCGGACTGGGACCAGATCATGAAAGCCTTCCGTTCGGCCAAAGCCGATCTGGGCAAGTTCCTGATCCGCCACCGGTGGAACATGACGGATGCCACCCGCGAAGCCCTGGAGGTGCGGGTTCGCGAGCTGCGCATCCAGCGTCCGCCCACGCTCGAGGAGCCGGACCTGGCCTGGCGTGGAATCGGTACCCTGACCCGTGACCAGGAAGGCAAGCCCCTGGTTCGCCTGGGCGCCGGGTTCCCCAAGCTGTTCAAGGAACGTCCTGCTCGCGCCCGCTTCGAGCTGGCCCGCCTGGTTGCCCAGGTCTGGTCTCCCTGCGAACTGGCCGCCGCAAAGGTCGAGAGTCCCTGGAATCCGCTGCTGCAGTGCCTGAAGCTGGGGTCCGCCCTGGGCTGCGGCGCTGGCCAGTACAGCGAAGCCGCCTGGGCCGTTTCGACCGTCGTGGCACGCCAGGTGGCCAGCCCCGGCTGCGAAATCCCCGCATTCCAGGGTGAGGCCAATGTCGCGGCCCTGGGCTGCGCGAACTCGATTCCGTTTCCGCTCAACGCGCGCCGCGCGGACCCGAGCCCCGCGGTCGCGGCGCTCCAGACTCCGGGAGGAGCCCTCTGATGACCAGGAAGCTCGTCGGGATCGTTTCGCTCTTCGTGCTGGCAGGCTGCACCAGCCTGCAGAATCCCTCGTCCATGGAAGCGCTCAAGGCGGTCGAAGCCGTTTCGAGCCCGTTCGTGGAGGCATTCGTCGAGTTTGCCGGCCCCGACGCCCGCTGGGCCGGGCCCGCCAGCCTGGTGGTTCGCGTGGACACCCGCCAGTCGGCGGTGGCGCATGTCACCAGCCAGCCGGCGGTTCGCGCCATGGCTCACCCGCCTGCCGATGGCACCACCGCCGGCCGGGGCCTGGCCTCCGAGCCCGGAATGCCCACGCCCAAGGCGCGGGCCCTGTTCAGTGAGCTGGCCACCCAGATGCAGGCGGACGCCCAGAGCTTCTCGGGCTGCCTCTACCCGGTGCGCGTGCGCCTCATCCGTCAGGACGGCAGCGTGCTCGAAAAGCACGGTTGCCGCAGCCACCAAGGCTGGCCCCAGGCGGTTTCCAAGGCAGTCTCCACGTTTCTGGCCAGCTGAGTTCCTGCCTCCAGCTGACTTCCTGACTCAGGGAGAAATAAGGAACCCTTCCGTGGGTTCGAATCTCCAATCCCTGGATGCTTGAAGTGTGACGGTTGGATCGGCGTCTGTCACGCCGCCTTGCGTCAGTTCCACTGGACGGGAACGTCGATCCGGTTTTCTTCCGAACGCTGGATGCGCACAAAGCCGTTCTGCCGCCCGAAATTGAAGACGTCGCGGGTGACCTTCACGTCCTGCAGGCAGTAGTCGATGATCTTCTGCACCTGACCGGTTTTCCACCACTCGACGGCCATCAAGCCGTCTGCCGATTTGCCCGCATTGAGGGTGCCCTGGGCCACAGCCTCGAGCTTCAGGTAGCGCTGCCGGGTCAGGGCTTCCAGGTCGTACATGATGTCAAAGGTGTCGAGCTTATGGATCTTCAGGCCGTAGGGAACCATGACCGGCAAGTCGAAGCCGCGGATGTTGTAGCCCACCACCAGGCGTTCCTCGCACAGGGCGATGAGCTTGGGCAGCTCGTCCTCGCGGAAGGCCAGGAACTCGTCGGTCTTGGAGTCGTAGGCGCAGGCCACCGAGATGCCCAGCTTCTCGATGTGGTCCCAGCCGCCCACTTCCTGCACCAGGCGTTGGGTCTCGATATCCAGGACCAGGAAATGCCGGTTTTTCAGGAAAAGGCTGGAGGGCGCCACGTCCTCGGAAAAGGGCACGCACGAGTTGTGTTTCCAGTACGAGGCGGAAAGCTTGATTCGGGTCCCCCGGGACGTTCCTGCGGATGGTGCTGCCATGGTCCGTGGAACAGTGCTTTCCAGGTTTTCTGTTGTCAAGACAGGCCCCCAGCCTTTAATCCCGTGGGATGAGTGCCCCGTCCCTTGAGCGCGCGCTGAGTCATTGCCAGGAGGCCTTTCGTCCGGAATACCTGGAGGATCTCAAGGCCTTGGTCCGGATCCCCAGCGTCAGCTTCCCGAACTTCCCGCCGGAGCAGGTCCTGAGAAGTGCCGAAGCCGTCTGCGAGCTGATGGGTCGCCGCGGCCTGGACAATGTCCGGATCATCGAGCTGCCCGGCGCGCACCCGTACGCTTATGGGGAGCGCCTCAGGGCTCCGGGTGCTCCGACCTTGCTGCTGTACGCGCACCACGACGTGCAGCCCCCGGGGCGCGAGGAGCTCTGGGAAACGCCCCCGTTCGAGCCGGTCCTGAAGGACGGCCCCGGTGGCGAGCGCATGTATGGCCGCGGCTCGGCCGACGACAAGACGGGCGTCATCGTGCACCTGGCGGCCATCGACTCGTGGCTCAAGACCGCGGGCGAGCTTCCGGTCAACGTGAAGGTCGTGATCGAAGGTGAGGAGGAGACCGGCTCCAACCACCTGCCCCTTTTCCTGGAAAAGTACCGTGAGCTGCTCGATGCGGATGTGATGGTGCTGACCGACACCACGAACTTCGACTGCGGCGTTCCCGCCCTGACCATCGCGCTGCGCGGGCTGGTGGGCCTGGAAGTGGAAGTGCGCGCGCTGACCAAGACCGTCCACTCGGGAATGTGGGGCGGTCCGGTGCCGGATCCCGCCATGGCGCTGTCCAAGATGCTGGCCACGCTGGTCGATGCCGAAGGGCGCATCGCGGTGCCGGGCATCCGGGAGCAGGTGCGGCCGCTGTCGGGCGACGAGGAACGCGAGATCCGCAAGATCCCCTTCAACGAAGCCGATTTCCGGGCCCAGTCGGGCATGCTGCCTTGCGCGCACCTGCTGCGCGAAGGTCCCAACCCGGTGGCCCAGATCTGGCGGTTTCCCAGCCTGACCGTGAATGCCATCCAGGCGTCCTCGCGCAGCCAGGCCGGCAACATCATCAATGACACCGCCTGGGCCAAGGTCACCGTGCGCCTGGTGGCCGACATGGACCCCGAGCGCACGATGCAGCTGCTGCAGGAACACCTGCGGCGGGTCGCGCCCTGGGGCCTCGAGGTCAGCTTCACGGTCGAGGCGGCCAACGGCCCCTGGGCGACCGAGGCCAAGGGTGCCGCCTTCGAGGCGGCCATCGAGTCCATGAAGCGGGGCTACGGCCGCGAGCCGCTCCTGATCGGCTGCGGCGGGTCCATTCCCTTCGTGAAACCGTTTGCCGACGCGCTGGGCGGGGCTCCCGCATTGCTCGTCGGAGTCGAAGATCCCTACACCAATGCCCACGGTGAGAACGAAAGCGTCCTCGTGAGCGACCTGAAGAAAGCCTGCCTGAGCCAGGTGGCTTTGTTCGCGGAACTGGCCCAACGGCTGGGAGAAAAGAAATGAGTGAGTCCACCATGAGTGTCGTCGAGCAGACGCTGCGGTCGCAGCGCGAGCACTGGTCCGCCATCGCCGAGCGCACGTCGCGCACCTCGAGCCGCGACCTGCCGCACGAGACCCCCAAGCGCATCCTGATCTTCGGCCTGGGCTCGTCGCATTTCGCGGCCCGGCTCTCGGCCTATGCCCTGATGCGCGACAAGAGCCGCCTGCGCACCCCCGTGGTGGCCTGCTCGTCCATGGCCATCGGCACCGAGGTCATTCCCCAGAAAGGGGACTGGGCCATCGCCATCACCCACCGGGGTGGCTCGCGCCCGACCCTGGAGGCCCTCGACCTGTGCGAGAAGCTGGGCGCCTTCACGGTCGCCGTCACCGGCCAGGACGCTAAACCCGTCGAGGCGGCCAAGTTCACCCTGACCACCGTGCCGGTCGAAAAGGTGGAGCCGCACTCCATTGCCGTGACCGGCGCCATCTGCGCCATCACCACGTTCCTGATGGGCGCCAAGTGCATCGAGGAGTGGGAAGCCTTGCGCTCCATCGGCGACCCGAACCTGGAGCTGCTGCGTTCGCGCGTGGGGCAGGGCCCGACCCTGCTGCTGGGCGAATACGAGGGCGAGTGGCTGGCCCGCGAGGGGGCGCTCAAGCTCATGGAGATGGCGCGCCTGCCGGTGCGCTGCTTCGGATCCGAGGAGTGGTTCCACGGCCCGCGCTTCAGCCAGCGCAAGGACGAGGTCATCTGGCACGTCTCGGTGCCCAAGGATCCCCGCAACGCCGAGATCCGGGCCGATCACCAGATCGGCATCTACGGCGGCACCCCGCTGGCCTGGATGCCTGCCCTGGTCGAGCTGCAGTGGCTGGCCCTGGCGGTTGCCCTGAACCGGGGCCTGAATCCCGACGATCCGACCGCCTGATCCCTGACCCTCAAGCTGCCGGGGTGTTCTTCCGATCCGGAAGGGACATGGGTATCGTTTCCCGCACCCTGGAAAACCTGGCCAAGACCCTGTTCTTCCGGCTCGTTGCCGTGGGGGCCGTGGTGCATCTGGGCCTGGCGCTCGGGCTTTACGCCGTGGCCGAGCTCAAGTTTGGCGGCGCTCCCGTCGCGGTCTGGGGCAAGGCCCTGGGTGCCCTGGGGCTGCTGTACGGGGCCTGGGGGCTGCTCGCGTTCTTTGCCCTGCGCCCCGTCTACCGGGCCTGGCGCCTTTATCGGCGCATCATGAACTGGCGGCGTTTCCTGCTCGAGGACCTGCCGGTGGTCGTGCGCGAAGTGGGAGCCGTGGTCCGCAGCTTCCGCGAAACGCCCGCTGCCGAAGCCGAAACCCGGGTCAGCGACCGCCCCGCCGCCTAGGCCTGGGCTTCGGGTCCAGGCAGGGATTCGGGCGGGGTCTGCCCGGCTTCGTCGCCCACCAGGCGGTGCACCTGGGTGCCATAGCGTCCGAGGTGCGTCTGGGCGGTGTCGAAGGCTTCCTGCGCCCGGCGCAGGTTCTTGCCCAGTTCCTCGAAGCGCTTCTCGAAGTGCTCGAAGTGCCGGCGCGCCTTGCGCACGTCATCGATGGTGCCTTCCACGCCGCGGGCCAGGTCGTAGTATTCCTGGGCCAGGGTCACCGAGCGCAGGCCGATGGCCAGCGTGTTGGGCGAAACCGGGTAGACCTTCAGGCGGGACAGCTCCTCGAACACCTTGGTGTCCCGCAGCACCTCGAAATAAAGGGTTTCCGAAGGCAGGAAGAGCAGGGCCAGGTCGGTGGTTCCCAACTCGGGGCGGATGTATTTTCTGGCCACCTGGCGGGCCTGCTCGCGCACGAAGTCCGAAAGCGCCCGGCGGGCGTCGGCCAACGCGCCCGGGTCATTGGACTCGAACAGGGGCAGCACCTGCTCGCGGGGGAACTTCGAGTCGATGGGCAGTACCTGGCGCGCCAGTTTGACCACGGCGTCCACGCGTTCGGTGGAGTGGGGGTCGATGCGGTACTGCAGCTCGTAGGTCCCGGCCACCAGGAAGTCCGCCAGCAGGCGCTCCAGCTGGGCCTCTCCGAAGCCCCCGCGCAGGTGGGGCAGCTTGAGCAGCTGGTTCAGGTCTGAAATGCCCTGTCCGACCGTTTCCAGGGCGCCCAGGCGGGTTTCGGCGGCGCGCAGGTGCTCCTGCACCTTTTCGAAGTGGCGGAAGCCTTCCTTCAGGTTTTCGCCCAGCTTGGTCTCGACACTTTGGCCGATGGTTTCGAGCCGTAGGCCTACCTGGGCTTCGAGCGAGCGGAACCGGGCCTCCAGCCCCTGGGTGGCCTGCGTCAGGCCCTGCTGCAGCTCCTGGCGCCCCAGGAAGGCCAGCCGGTCCAGGCGCTCCTGCTGGTCCTGGAAGGCGGCACCGATGCGCGTCGTGACGGCCTCGCGCGCCTCGGTCGAAGCCAGCGTCAGCCGTGACTCCAAGCGTCGGGCCAGAAGCACAAAGCCTGTGCCGAGCACGGCTCCTGAAAGAAGGAAATTGAGCGTCCAGTCCATGGTCACCTCGGTGGGCCTTGAGGCTAACATGACGCATATTGCCCGACAACTCGCGGCGAGGTAGGGTGGGGGCGATTCCCGGAGGCCAGGCCATGCAGAAACACAGCGGCAGCGTTCGCCTTTTCGAAAGCGATTTTCTCGAGAAGTTTTCGCACGTCCATCCCATCGTCCCGCTGGTCTTCTGGACCCCGGTGATCGCGTTCCTCGTGGTGCGTTCGTTCACCGTGCATCAGCTGGCGCCGTGGGCGGTGCTGGGTGTGGCCATCGCGGCGCTGTTCGTCTGGACCCTGGCCGAATACCTGCTGCACCGTTGGGTGTTCCACTTCCAGGGCAAGAGCCATCTGGCCAAGCGGTTTCATCTGATCATCCACGGCAACCACCACGATGTGCCCCAGGACCCCACGCGCCTGGTGATGCCGCCCGTGGCGGGTGTGCTCATCGCCCTGGTGCTTTGGGTGCCCATGCGCCTCGCACTGGGTCCGGTCTGGGTCGAGCCGTTCTTTGCCTTCTTCCTGGTCGGCTACCTCATCTACGATTACACACATTACGCCGTTCACCACTTCACGCCGAGGACCCGCTGGGGCCGCCACGTGAAGCAGAACCACATGCTGCACCACTATGCCGGGCAGGAATCGCGTTGGGGCGTGAGCTCGCCGCTGTGGGACCACGTGTTCCGCACGGTGGGCCGGCCGGTGCCCGCACCCAGGAAATCGGACGCAGGTTCGGCCGGGCACGCCCGTCCGGTGTCCTGAGCCACCTCCGGTGGGGCCCATGAACGTGGAGCGCAAGGTCTTCGCTTTCCTGCTGCTGGGGGGCGCGTTGCTGCTGCTTTCGCCGCTGCTGCTGCCCGTGGCCATGGGCGCCGTGCTGGCGGTGCTGCTGCTGCCTTGGCTGAAGCGCCTCGAAAAGCGGCGTCTGAGCACGGGCGCTTCGGCAGCGTTGCTCTCGGTGGGCACCCTGCTGGTGCTGGTCATCCCGGCCATCCTGCTGGTCATCCTGGGCGCCCGAATGGGGCTGGAGCAGCTCCAGGTCCTGAAGAGCCTGCCGCACGCCGCTCCGGGAACGGGCCCGGGTCCCTTCGAGAAGCTCCTCGAGGTGCCGTTCTTCAAGCCGCTCGTCGAGCTCATCACCAGCTACTTCCCGGTCGAGTCGCAGGAAATTGCCCGCACGCTGGGCGAGGTGGCCCAAGGCGTTGGCGTCAAGATGGCCGCCGTTCTGGGCGAGTTCCTGACCCAGCTGCCCAGCTACGCGCTGGGCATGGTGGTCATGATCGTGGCCACGTACTTCTTCCTGGTCGACGGACGCAGGCTGGCCCGCTTCATCCGCGAGCATTCGTTCTACACCGCGGCCCAGACCGAGATGCTTTCCAAGGCCTTTGTGGGAAGCTGCCGCAGCGTCATCCTGGCCAGCGTGGCCTCGGGCTTTGCCCAGTCCCTCCTGTTCTCGCTGGCCTGCCTGGTGGTGGGCCGCTCGAACGTGCCGCTCATCGGCTTTGCCATCTTTTTTGCCTCGTTCGTGCCGCTCGTCGGCTCGGCCCCGGTCACCTTCGGGGTCGCCCTGCACCAGCTGCTCGGGGTCGGCAAGCCGACCGGCATCGCCTTGCTCGTGGTGGCGGCCGTGGTGGCGGTGGTGGACAATCTGGTGCGCCCCGCGGTCATGCGGGGCGCATCCAATCTGCATCCGCTGCTGGGCTTCGTGGCGGTTTTCGGTGGCCTTCAGCTGATGGGGTTTGCCGGCGTGTTCCTGGGCCCCATCCTCATGGCGGTGGCCGTGACGATGATCGAGGTGCTTACGCTGCGGACTCGCGATCCGGGTTGACCGGCCGCTGCTCGGGGTTCAGCGTCAGCAGCAGGCTGGCCATTTCCTCGGCGTGTTCCTCTTCCTGCTGCAGGATGCTTTCGATCAGGCGGCGGGAGGTCGGGTCGGTTTTTTCGAAGTACCGCACCAGCTCGCGGTAGCTCTCCACGGCGATGCGCTCGGCAATGAGGTTCTCCTCGATCAGCGCCACCAGCGTTTCGCCTTCGGTGAACTCCGCGTGGCTGCGGGTCAGCAGTCCTTCAGGGTGGAAGTTGGCGTAGCCGCCCAGCTGCTTGATCCGGGCAGCCAGTCGCAGGGCGTGCACCTGCTCTTCGGCCGCGTGCTTCTTGAATTCGGTCCGGACGGATTCGGCGTGGATGCCCTCGGCCAGGAAGGCGTGGCCCGTGTAGCGCAGCACGCAGACAATCTCGGTGGCAAGCGCCTCGTTCAGCAGCTTCAGCGAGAGGTCCAGGTCGCCCTGGTAATCGGGTGTCACGGCCCCCCGGCGGATGTGCTCGCGGGCGCGACGGCGGATGGCTTCGATATCGGTCACGAACGTCTGGGTGGATTTTTTCATGCCTGCATTCGATGCAAAGGCAGTGCGAAAACGGGCTGCAAAAGCGTGCTGCAGAGCAGCACGCCGCGCGGCGGGATTGACACAGACCGAAAGGGTCTGCTTTAGTCGTCACCATGGCAAAGCCCGCTGCTTCCAACAAGATCACCACGAGCTCGACGGCAGAGTACTTCTCCAAGAACTTGCAGCAGGTCGGCTTCTCGTCGCAGGTCAAGGCGGTGCTGACCACCCTGAAGGAGGCGGTCGACAACGCCCTGGACGCCTGCGAAGAGCACGGAATCCTTCCGGAAGTCCATGTGTGGGTCGAAAAGGTGGGCTCGGGCTCCCTGAAGAACTCCGACCAGGTCCGGATCCGGGTGCTGGACAACGGTCCGGGCATCGACTCTGACGACATTCCCAAGGTGTTTGGCGAGTACCTGGCTTCCTCGAAGTTCGGCCGCGGGCGCTGCTCGCGGGGTCAGCAGGGCATCGGCATCTCGGCCGCCACGACGTGGGCCCAGCTGACCTCGGCCACCGGGGCGCGGGTCATCAGCAAGACCAAGGCCATGCGCAAGGCCGTGTCCTGCACCGTCGAGGTGGACATCAAGCACAACAAGGGCGTGATCCGGACCAAGGAAACCATCGACTGGGATCGCCCCCACGGCACCCAGGTCGAGTTCCTGATCGACGGGCGCATCCAGCTGAACGGGGAAGCCGGGCTGCTGAACTACCTGACCGGCACCACGCTGGTGAACCCGCACCTGACGCTTTCGTACACCGTGCCCGGCTCGGGCGATGAGGGGCCGCAGAACACCGTCATCGAGCGCGTGTCGTCCCAGATTCCC
>CANFHS010000071.1 GCA_947446835.1 Bacteriovoracaceae bacterium | reverse complement strand
CGATGGAAGGCTCGGGATCGAGCTTCAACCCCGACCCGGCCAAGCGGAACCTTTCGGCCAAGGGTTCCTTGAAGGTCACCAACGCCACCTTCGCTACCCTCGATGTGGGTCGCATGGCAGCGGAAGCCGTCAATCGAGCCATCGACCGGATCGGAGAAAAAGTTCCGGCCATCAAAGGCAAGGGACTCAAATCCCTGCCTCCCAAGGAGTCGAAGTACGAGTTCATCACCTCTGACTTCTCCATCGGTGGCGGGCGGTTCTCGGCCCCGAACTTCACGACCAAATCCCTGCCCAATGCGGGAATCGATCTCAAGGGATCGACCCAGGTCGGTTTGCTCGACCTGTCGCTCAAGGCGGAATGGGAAGTGATCGACACCTGGAACCAGCTCAAGGCCAGGGACCTTTCGGTAGAAGTGGCCGGGACGCCGGTGCCTCATGTGCTGGCCGAAGGAAACGGTCCTGTGCGCTTCCCGGTCTCCGTGGGTGGTACGGTGCTGCAGCCCACCTTCTCGTACACGCAGGTTCCCGAAACCCTGGGCAAGATCGCCTTGAGCAATGTCAGCCAGGCGGCTTCCGGCAGGCTCCAGGCTGAAGCCCGCAAGAAGGCCCAGGGTCTTCTGCAGGGCGCCACCCGGAACGCGTCTCCCGCCATCCAGAACGCTCTCAAGGGCCTCTTCGGCCGCTAAGAAAGGAAGTTCCCATGCCCACATTCCCCGTCCGTCCGCTGCGTCAATGGGTCGCTCTTTTGGCTCTTTTCAGCCTCATTTCGGTGTTTTTTGCCGGATGTTCCTCGGACAAGGCCAAGAACCAGGCCAAGGAATCGGCTGCGCGCTTCTGGCAGGACAAGGCTTACCCGGGCAAATCGTTTGACGTGCAGGTCATCGAGGCCGAGAAGGCGGATGGCGGCACCTGGCGCGTGCGCGGAATCGTGGATGGAGAGACCCGCGTGGGAACCTTCAACCCCGAAACCGAGACTTTCGCCGAAGGCTATTACTCGCTGGCCCACGAACGCTCCAAGCGCATCGCCGAGCTGGAGCAGGAAGTGAAGTACTGGAAGGAAAAAGCCGAAGGCCTGGACAAGGAAGTCTTCAAGCTCAAGGTGGAACTCCAGGGCAAGGGCAAGTAAGGTCGCCGCATGCTGCGATCCTCCATCGACCTGGGAACCAACACCTGCCTGCTGCTCGTCGCCGACTGGGATTCGTCGCGGGCCGAAGTGACCCGGATCGTCTCGGACCATGCCCGGGTCGTGCGGCTGGGCCAAGGGGTGGACCAGGCCCGGAAGCTCCACCCGGACGCCAAGGCCCGGACCCTGGCCTGCCTGCGGGATTACGCGGCCATCGTGCGCCAGGCGGGCCTTGATCCCGCCCGGACCGTGGCCGTGGCTACGAGCCAGGCGCGCGATGCCCAGGATGGTCTCCAGTTCTTTTCCGAGATCGAGCGGGAAACCGGCTTCCGGTTCCGCACGTTGAGCGGCGACGAGGAAGCCCAGGGAACCTTCCGCGGTGGCCTTTTGCCTGGCGCCGATCCCACCGGCTCGGTGGTCATCGACATCGGCGGAGGCAGCACCGAGCTCATGGCGCTGAAGGGCGGCCAGAGCCTGGATATCGGCTCGGTCCGCTTCACCGAGCGTTACCTGAAGTCGGACCCGGTGGGGCCCGACGAGGTGGCGATGGCCCAGCAGGCCGTGGACGCCGAACTCCGCAAGCTCCTGCCCTGGCGTCGGGAGCTGGGCCCGCGTGCCCAGCTGGTGGGCGTGGCCGGCACTTGCACCACGTTGGCGCAGTGGCTGCTGGGGCTTCGCGAATTCGATGCCCGGGCCGTGGATGGAACCGTGCTGGGTCGTGAGCAGGTGGCTCGTCAGGTCGAAACCCTGCGGTCGCTACCGGTCGCGGAGCGTCGCAAGCTGCCGGGAGTCGGGGAGGGGCGCGCGGATGTGCTGCTCGCCGGCGCGCTCATCCTGTGGCGGTCCATGGAACTCCTGGATTTCCAGGACGTACGGATCAGCACCCGGGGCCTCCGGTTCGGAGTCCTCGCGCTGCAGTCGGGGGCCTGAGCTCAGAAGTCCAGGTCGCGCAGGTTCGCGCGAAGCTGGGCCGCAAGCCCCGGATCCCGGGCGCCCAGGCGGCGGAGCAGGGATTCGCGGAACTCCGGGTCGGCAATCTGGAGCATCGCCAGGACCTGGCCGTAGCCGTCCATGCGCACGCCGTTTTCGGTCGAAGCTTCTGCCGCGTTTTCCTCGACGGGCGCGCCCATCAGGACTGCGGGATGGGTTTCCGTCTCCATTCCTCTGCGGGTGTAGGTGGACATGGGCTTCAGACCTCCTTGTCTTTTCGGGCCATTTTCCGGGTCTTCTCGTGGAGGTTGTCCACCGAAGCCTGGGACTGCTTCCGGAGCGCATCCAGTTGCGACTCCGCGTTCTTCTTGTACTGTTCGATCTTGTCGGAGTTGTTGCGGCGGGTCCGCTCCAGCTCCTCTTCGCCCCGGTGCTTTTCGCTTTCCAGGCGTTCGGCGCTGACCTGACGGACATGGGCCAGCTTGTCTTCCAGCTCGCCGGCCTCCTGCGAGATATGGACTTCGAAGTCCTTCTCCAGCCTGGCCTTGGCCTCGGACTGTGCCGCGATGGTCTTGGCCATCTCCTCGGAGTGCCGCTCTTCCAGGGCGTGCATCTCTGCCTCGTGACGGCTCTGGAGCTGGGCGCGATAGTTGCTCAGTCGATACTCTTCGGACGCTGAGCTGGCTCGCAGGTCTGACGGCATCCGTGCCCCTTCCCTTCCTTCCAGTATGTCCGAAATGGGTGGGTGCGTGCAAAGAGGCAATTTTTGCCGTAATTTCTAGGTTCGTCCGGATCGGTGCTGTGACGCATCCTGTCAATCCGGAAAGGGGGAGGAAACCGATGAGCCAGTTTGTGATCCAATATCGCGGCCAGAAGATCTCTCTTCGGGCCCAGGCCGATCCCGCCATCGCCCAGGAAACCTTCGAACTCGTCCAGCGTTTCCTGGAAGATGCCGAGGCCAGGACCCGCAAAGGAGCGCCTTCCGAACACCTCGTGCTGCTCGCCCTGCTGGATCTGGCCGAGGAATACGTGGCCGCGCGCCTTCGGGCAGAAGAATACCGCTCCGGGCTGGCCGTGCGGACCGCCAGGATCCTGGAGATGCTCGACGGGCAGGGCGCTTGAACCCGGTTTCGGTTCGCCAGTCCGAGCTCAGGAAGCAGGGGCTTGCGAACCTCAAGGCCGTGGCCGCCTCGGGGACGGCGCCCACACGGAGCCTCGCCCTCACGCGGCGGTTCCTGGCCCAGGCCGAGCAGCAGCTGCCGCGCCTGCTTGGGCCTGGCACCGGAGTCGGTCTCTATCGCGCGTTGGCGGGGGAGTTCGACCCCGCCGTCGCGCTTCAGTCCGAGTTGCTCGCACGGGGCGCCCGCTTGGCCTATCCCAGGGCCACCGAGCCCGGCTCGGGCATCATGGATTTTGCCTGGGTCCCGGATCCCGGGGCTGCCGCCTCCTGGCCCGCGGGCGCCCACGGAATCCAGGAGCCTGCGGCCTCGTGCCCACGGGCCGAGCCCGCCGCCCTGGACTGGATCCTGGTTCCCGGGGTCGCCTTCGGGCCTGAGGGCAACCGCATCGGCCGTGGCGCTGGCTACTTCGACCGCTACTTGGTAAGGGCTCCCCAGGCCGTGCGGGTCTCGGTGGCCTGGGATGAACTTTGGGTCGGCGAATTTCCGGCCCAGTCCTGGGATCAACGCATCGACTGGCTGGTCCTGGAAACCCTCCAGGATCCCTCGGACCCGCTCCTCCGACTGGAAAGACGACGGAACTGATGAAAATCCTCTATTTTGGCGATGTATTTGGTCGCCCCGGGCGCGAGGCCGTCAAGGCGGCCATCCGCAAGATCACCGTGTCCCACGCCATCGACTTCATCGTCGTGAATGGCGAAAACATGTCGCACGGCAACGGGATCCTGCCCGAGATGGCCGAGGAATTCCTCGACCTCGGGGTGGACGTCATCACCACCGGGAATCACGCCTGGGACCAGAAGCAGATCATTCCCTACATGGGCAGCTCCACCCGGCTCATCCGTCCGCTCAATTACCCGGATCACCCTTCTGCCCGTTGCCCGGGACGAGGCAGCACCGTGGTCGAGTCCCGCAAGAAGCCAGGGTCCAGGCTCGGGGTCATCCAGGTCATGGGCAGGGTCTTCATGGATGCGCTCGACTGCCCGTTCCGGACGGCGGAGCGCGAGGTGGAGCGCTTCCAGGACCTGGGCATCGACCACATCCTGATCGATTTCCATGGCGAGGCGACCTCCGAAAAGCAGGCCTTTGCCCATTTCATGGACGGCAAGGTGGGAGCGGTGGTGGGGAGCCACGCCCACGTCCAGACGGCCGACGAGCGCATCCTGGCCGGTGGCACCGCAGCCATCACGGATGTCGGGATGTCCGGCTGCTTCGACTCGGTCATCGGGGTGAAGAAGGAAATCTCCATCCAGAAGTTCCTGACCAAGCGCCCGCTGCGCTACGAACCGGCCGAAGGTCCGGGAGGCTACGGAGCCGTGATCATCGAGCTGGACGATCGCACCGGCAAAGCCACGGGCATCTTGCGCCTGCGCGAATCCGTCATTCAGGCCTGAGCCGGGGCGCAGGCGTTCGTGTCGCAGGCCGGGGTGGCGCTTGCCGCGTCTTGGCCGGGTTTCGAGCCGCAGCCGCCGGCAGCGCATTTCCCGCCGTTGCACGGTCCCACTCCACCACAGGCTTTCGTGCGCTCGAAGCGCCAGGGCCGTTGCACGCGATTCAGCACCTCCAGCGCTTCGGTCAGCGAAGCAAAGCGCTGCTGCCCCAGATACTCCCCGGTCGTGTGCCTCAGCACGAAAGCCAGGTATGGCTCCGCGCCCGCATCCGGCTCCTTGAGCTCGGACACGCCGCCCAGCAGCTCCTCGTCGAGCAGGAATCCCTGGCTGAAATTTTCGGGGGTCAAACCCTGGAACATCGGCGCTACCCTAACATGTCCGGTCCTGCCCGAAAAGGCTGGGCAGACGGCCTGTTTTCCGCAAAAATTGAAGGATGCGGCCAAATCCTGCACTGGTTCTCGGGCGTGCCCTTTTCGTCTTCGTTGGACTCCTGGTGGGGGCAGGCAGCGCCCGGGCAGCCGAATCCACGGGAGGGGCCGACTTTCCCATCCGTGACCTGCTCCGCGATACGGTGCCCACCGCCTTCGCGCCGGCCGATCTGGAAGCCGCCGACTTCCACCTCCAGGTGGTCTCGGGCAGCCTGCCCCCTGGAGCGCAGGTCGAGATGGTCCCGGAGAGCCTGCAATGGGTCCGGGTCGCCGAAGTCCTGACCTTGCCCCGGGCGCGCTTCCGCGTCCGGAACACCGGGACTGAGGACCTCCAAGGGCTTGCGGAACAGGGCGGTTTCGCCCAGGGCTTTGAATTGAAGGGTGCCTCCCGGGCGGCCACGATCCTCTTTGCGCCTTTTCCAGGCAAGGCGGGCGCGTTCAAGCTGGTCTTCGCCCGGGGCGGCCAGAAACAGGAAGTTGTTCTTCAGACCCGCTTCGAACCCTCGCAGCCTGAGCGGGCGAATCTGGCCCTGTTCGACCCGTCCTGTTCTCCGTACCAGCTGGAGCGGATTTCAGCCCAGAAAGGGCCGGGAGCCGGCAAGACGGCGGGCTGGACCCTGTTCGGATGCCGCTTCCAGCATGTGGAAGGGGACGCGGGCCGCTCCTCACTCCTCGAAGTGCTGGTTTTCCGCTCCAACGAATCCGGTCATCTGAAACGGGGCGATCTTGAGCTTCCCGGGGTCGGGGCATCCACCTGGGCCCTCCGGCTTTCGCCCGAACCCGGCGAGTTCCAGCTTGCCGACGAGGTGTCCACCGACCGCTTCCGTTACTCGATTCCCAGCCCATTGCACCTCGCCAGTATCGGGTTCGGTCTGGGCCCCTACGGGTCGTCCTACGATGCCCCAGGGACCCACTTTGCGGGCCCTGCCCCGGTAGGTACCCTCTACGGCAGCTACTTCCTCACCGAACAGTCCCGGATGGTGTCCTTCGGCCTGGCGCCGCTGAGGGGTCCGTTCAACATGGACATCGGCCTTTACCTGCACAACGAATCCTTCCGGGTGCTGGACCGGCGCATCTCATTCAGCCTCATGCTGGGCGCGCACGCCTTGTGGTTCCTCTCCAACGGCGCTTCCACCTTCAAGTTCGGACTTCCGCAGGGCTTCGAGCTGGTTTACCGGGACTTCCTCAAGCCCCGCATGAATGCTTCGGTGGGCGCGTTCGTCTACCCCTTCATCTCGGGCAGGAGCTACTACAACGCCTGGGTGCGATGGGGCAGCCCGAGCTTTTTCGGGGAGTTCAACTACATCCAGTGGCAGGAAACGGTCGGCGATGACATCGCCTTTTCCCGCAACATCGGCCTGTCGTTCGGGATGCCGCTTTACCGGTTCTTCTGATCCTTGGCGGCGTGAATGCCGTGTTCCCTGAGCTTCGAGTAGAGGTGCGAACGGTCCATTCCGAGACGCACCGCCAGCTTGCTCACGTTGCCTGAAACCGCGGCGTACTCGCGGGTCAGCAGCTCGCCCTCGAAGCGGCCCACCTGCGTGTAGAAGTCACCGGATTCCGGGTTCCCGGAGGCTGCGGCTGAAGCGGCCCCGGACCTGGGGCGTGCGTTGTCGCGGATCTTGGGAGGCAGGTCCTCGGGCTCGATCAGCGTGCTGTCGGCCATGGTGGCCAGGTAAGCCACCAGGTTCTGGAGCTCGCGGATGTTCCCGGCCCAGGTGTGGTGGCTCAGCACCTCGATCGCGGCTTCCGAAAATTCGAGCCGGTCATCGGGCCCGTGCGACTGGCGCTCGGCAAAGTGGTTCAGCAGGAGCGGGATGTCCTCGCGGCGCTCGCGGAGGGGCGGAAGGTGGATCGGAAGCACATTCAGGCGCTGGTAGAGATCGTCCTTGAATTCGCCGCCGCGGATCATGATCTCCAGGTCGCGGTTGGTCGCGCAGACCACGCGGAAGTCGAGCTGGATCGGCTTTGAAGAGCCCAGCCTCACCACTTCCTTTTCCTGGATCGCGCGCAGCAGCTTGGCCTGGATGTTCAAGGGCATGTTGCCCAGTTCGTCGAAGTAGACGATGCCGCCGTCGGCCTCCTCGAACACGCCCTTGGTCTGCCGTTCGGCGCCGGTGAAAGCGCCTTTTTCGTGGCCAAAAAGGGCGCTCTCCGCGGTGGATCCCTGGATGGTGGCCGAGTCGACCGCAACGAACGGGGCCAGGGTGTTGTCCTCCAGGCGGCCACGCAGCTGCCTGGCCACCACTTCCTTGCCGGTCCCGGTTTCTCCCGTGATGAGCACGTTGGCAGGGCTGTTGCGGACCTTGTCGATGGTCTTGCGCAGGGCCTGGATCGCGGGGCTTTGGCCGATCAGCGGCAGGGATCGGTCGCGCGCGGCGACCTCGAAGTTCCGTTGCTCGGCGCGCTTGGAGATCTTTCTCCGCTCCAGGAGCGACTCGAGCGTGTGGTCCAGGTCGTCCGGGTTGAAGTCCTTGGGGATGTAGTCATTGGCGCCGCGGCGCAGTGCCTCGCGCACCGTCGGAAAATCGGTCAGGCCGCTGGTCATGACGATGGCCAGATCCGGCTCCGAATCGCGGATCTTCGGCAACGCGTCCAGCCCTTCGGTCGGCGTCCTCATCTGGATGTCCAGCATCAGGACGTCCATCTTTTGCTTGGCCAGGATCGCGAACGCCTCAGCGGTATCGTAGGCCGATTTGCAGTCAAAGCGCCCCTTCAGGCTGTGTTTCACCGCCAGATGGAAAGTCCGGTCGTCGTCGCAGATCAGGACCTGGGGCATCGCTTTCATGGACTTGGCCTTTCTTGCCGCGAGTGTGGTCATGACCCCTCAGGAGGTGTGGGGCAGGGACGACAGCTCTCGTTTTGATTCCGGGGTTAATTATTATTTTTAAACCAATTAGCAAGAAGATTGCTGTTTCGGATCGGCCACTTTCGGTGGGTTGGGCTGGGCCTTGGGTCTCCCTTCCAGCCGGTGGTGCGATCCTTGCTCTTCGGGCCTCCGGGAGGTTCTATGAAGACCCTGATTTCCGCTGCGATCGAGCGCCAGATCCGGATTGCGACCGGGAGCGAGGCGCATGTCCTGATCCTGGGGCCCACGGGCTCTGGAAAAACCACTCTCGCCAGAAGGATCCATGAAGAAGGTTCGCGGAAGGGAAAGCCGTTCGTGACGGTGAACCTCGCCACCCTTCATGAAGGCACCCTGGAAAGCGAGCTCTTTGGGCACGAACGGGGAGCCTTCACCGGAGCCGACCAGCGACGCACCGGAAAGCTCGAGTTGGCCCAGGGGGGCACTGTATTTCTGGACGAGATTGCCGAACTTCCGCTCCGTCTCCAGGCCCGCCTCCTGGAATTCCTGCAGTTCCGTACGGTGTCGCCTGTGGGAAGTACGCGCGAACTGCGGCTGGACGTGCGCATCATTGCTGCCACTCATCAGAACCTCCAGAAGCGTGTCGCAGAGGGTTCTTTTCGCGAAGATCTGCTGCATCGCCTGCGCGTGGTCTGCTTCCGCGTCCCGTCCCTGGCCGAACGAGCCGAGGACTTCGGGTCCATCGTTCACGACTGCCTGGAGTCGGTGTGTCGCGAACACGGTCGCCAAGTCCTGGCGCTGGACGAGGAGGTGGCGCGCGGATTCGAGGACTACCTTTGGCCCGGGAACCTCCGGGAGCTTGGGAACGTGCTCGAGTATGCCGTCCTGGCTTGCGGAGATGGTCGTTTAGCCTGGAAGCACCTTCCAGACTGGTTCGTCCACGCCCTGGAGCAGCAGCGGGAAGCGCGCTCGGCCGCCGATCAGCCCGGCGGAATCCTGGAACGTGCTGAGATTCCAATGACTTTGGACTACCAGGCCTCCCTGGCCCGATTCGAAAAGGTGTTCTTGAAGTGGGCTCTGCAGCGGTTTCGGGGGCGGATCAACCACACCGCACGTGAGATCCGGATGAGCAAAGCGACCCTGATTCGTCGAATCAGGACCTACGAGCTCCGAACCTGAAACCCGCCGCACGGAATCCCGCAAAAAAATACGTCCCCCAAAACCCGCTCCAGGAGCGGGTTTTGGGGGTTTTTCGACATGGTGCGAAAGATTTTTTAAAAAGAGGGTTGCGCGTCCCGCTTTTTTCGGGTTATCCCACTGATCCGCGCTGACAACGAAATCGCGAAGCGGTTCGGCAGGTCAGCTGATCTTTGACAATTTGGGATGGATTTTTTGATCGAGAAAGCGGGCGGTTCTCGGATGGGCAGCCATCATTGTCTTCGGACGGTGATGAGGTCTGTCGAGAGCTAAACGAACCTCGATTCCTTTAATTATATTAGAAGCAAACGCGAATAATAGAACGCAAAGCGAATCTGTGGGGTTCAAATTACTCTGAATTCTCCTGAAGGCTCAGGATTCTCTCGCTGAAGAGAGTTTTGGGACGGACGGGGGTTTAAAAGATTTCTTGGAATTACGGCGGATCCTGGTCCTCGGACTGGTTCCGATCGCCGAGCAACTTTTAAAACATGAGAGTTTGATCCTGGCTCAGAGCGAACGCTGGCGGCGTGCCTAACACATGCAAGTCGAACGTGAACGGGGGCAACCCTTAGTAAAGTGGCGTACGGGTGAGTAACGCGTAGGTAATCTACCCTGGAGTCTGGAATAACCTGCCGAAAGGCGGGCTAATACTGGATAGAGCGACGGAATCCGTAATCGGATTTTTCGGGAAAGGGAGCTCGCAAGAGCCCTCGCTTTAGGATGAGCCTGCGTCCCATTAGGTAGTTGGCGGGGTAATGGCCCACCAAGCCTGTGATGGGTAGCTGGTCTGAGAGGATGATCAGCCACACTGGAACTGAAACACGGTCCAGACTCCTACGGGAGGCAGCAGTGGGGAATCTTGCGCAATGGACGAAAGTCTGACGCAGCCACGCCGCGTGAGTGAAGAAGGCCTTCGGGTTGTAAAGCTCTGTCGGGCGGGACGAAAATCATATGGGTGAATAGCCCATGTGACTGACGGTACCGCCAAAGGAAGCACCGGCTAACTTCGTGCCAGCAGCCGCGGTAATACGAGGGGTGCAAGCGTTGCTCGGAATTATTGGGCGTAAAGGGTAGGTAGGTGGTCCTGTTTGTCAGGGGTGAAAGCCTTGGGCTTAACCCAAGAAGTGCCCCTGAAACGGCAGGACTCGAGTTCTGGAGAGGGTCGTGGAATTCCCGGTGTAGCGGTGAAATGCGTAGAGATCGGGAGGAACACCAGAGGCGAAGGCGGCGACCTGGACAGATACTGACACTCAACTACGAAAGCGTGGGGAGCAAACAGGATTAGATACCCTGGTAGTCCACGCTGTAAACGATGGGTACTAGGCTTGG